>NZ_JBVKCZ010000022.1:64156-175909 GCF_055634335.1 Streptomyces sp. NPDC111802
ACGAACGGCCGTCGGTTGTGGTGCCGTCGTGTGAGCCGCTCACGGCATGACCTGGGCGAGGTAGGGCGCGGTCGCGCTGTCTCTCGCCCTGGCCACCCGAGCGGGCGGACCCGCGGCCACGATCCGTCCGCCCGCGTCACCGCCGCCCGGTCCCAGGTCGATCACCCAGTCCGCGCCCGCGACGACGGACATGTCGTGCTCGACCACGACAACGGTGTGCCCGGCGTCGACCAGCCCGTGCAACTGGCGCATCAGGACCTCGACATCGGCCGGATGGAGCCCGGTGGTCGGCTCGTCGAGGAGGTAGAGCGTGTGTCCGCGGCGGCCGCGCTGCAACTCGCTCGCCAGCTTGATGCGCTGGGCCTCACCGCCGGACAGCTCGGTGGCCGGCTGGCCCAGCCGCAGATAGCCGAGGCCCACGTCGAGCAGGGTGCCGAGGCTGCGGGCCACGGCCGGGGTGTCCGCGAAGAACTCCGCCGCCGCCTCGACCGTGAGGTCCAGCACCTGTGCGATGTTCCGTCCCCGGTACGCCACTTGCAGCGTCTCGGGGTTGTAGCGCGCCCCGCCGCAGTCCGGGCACGGCGCGTATGTGCTCGGCAGGAACAACAGCTCGACGCTGACGAACCCCTCGCCCTGACAGGTCTCGCAGCGCCCGCCCGCCACGTTGAAGGAGAAGCGTCCGACGCCGTAACCACGGGCCTGCGCCTCGTCGGTGGCCGCGAACACCTTGCGCACGACGTCGAAGAGGCCGGTGTAGGTGGCGAGATTGGAGCGCGGGGTGCGCCCGATCGGCTTCTGGTCGACCGAGACCAGGCGGCCCACCCCCGCGAGCTCCTCGGTGATCTCGCCGATGAGCGTGGACTTGCCCGACCCCGAGACACCGGTGACGGCCGTGAACACCCCGAGCGGGAACTCGGCCAGCACTCCGCGCAGATTGTGCCGGGTGACCGGACCGACCTTCAACTGACCTTGCGGGGTGCGCACTTGACGTACGACGGCGGGCGAGCTGTCGAAGAGGAAGCGCGCGGTCGCGGACTCCCCGACCGCCGCCAGCTCCGCCACCGGCCCGCTGTGCAGCACCCGCCCGCCGTGCTCACCGGCGCGCGGCCCCACGTCGACCAGCCAGTCGGCGCCGCGCATGACATCGAGGTGGTGCTCGACCACGAACACCGTGTTCCCGGCCGCCTTCAGCCGCGCCAGCACCCTCAGCAGCGCCTCGGTGTCCGCCGGGTGCAGCCCCGCGGACGGCTCGTCGAGGACGTACACGACACCGAACAGCCCGGACCGGAGCTGGGTCGCGAGCCGCAGGCGCTGCAGTTCGCCGGTCGAGAGGGTGGGGGTGGCGCGGTCGAGGCTGAGGTAGCCGAGGCCGAGCTCGACGACGGGTGCGATACGGGACCGGAGGTCCTCGGTGAGGACACGGGCCGTCTCCGAGGCGCCGCCGTCCAGCGTGCCCGCCAGCTCGGTCAGCGGCAGCGCGGCCAGTTCCGCGATGGTCCGGCCGGCGAAGGTCACGGCAAGCGCCTCGGGCCGCAGCCTGCCGCCACCGCACGCCGGGCAGGGCGCGGCGGCCAGGAACCGCTCCGCCTTGGCCCGCAGGGTCGGGCTCTTGGAGTCGGAGAACGTCTTCATCACATACCGCCGGGCGCTCATGTACGTACCCTGGTACGGCCGTTGGATGCGGTCGGCGTCGCGCACCGGGTGGACGGTGACCACCGGCTGCTCGTCGGTGAAGAGGATCCACTCCCGCTGCTCGGCCGGCAGATCGCGCCAGGGCCGCTCGACGTCGTATCCGAGCGCGTCGAGGATGTCGCGCAGGTTCTTGCCCTGCCACGCGCCCGGCCAGGCGGCGATGGCGCCGTCCCGGATCGACAGCGCCGGGTCGGGGACCAGCAACTCCTCGGTCGTACGGTGCACTTGGCCGAGCCCATGACACTCCGGGCACGCCCCCGCCGCCGTGTTCGGCGAGAACGCGTCCGAGTCCAGCCGCTCGGCCCCCGGCGGGTAGTCGCCGGCGCGGGAGTACAGCATCCGCAGGGAGTTGGACAGGTTGGTGACCGTGCCGACGGAGGAGCGCGACGTCGGTCCCGAGCGGCGCTGCTCCAGGGACACGGCCGGCGGGAGCCCGGTGATCTCGCCGACCTTCGGCGCGCCGACCTGGTGGATCAGCCTGCGGGCGTACGGCGCCACCGACTCGAAGTAGCGGCGCTGGGCCTCGGCGTAGATCGTGCCGAAGGCGAGCGAGGACTTCCCCGACCCGGACACCCCCGTGAACACGGCCAGCACATCCCGCGGGATGTCGACGTCCACACCCTTGAGGTTGTGCTCACGGGCGCCGCGGACGCGGACGTACGGGTCGTGCGAGGAGTGCATGGGGCGAGGGCTCCGGGAGGGTTGTGTCGAGGTCGGGGGGGGGCAAACCCCGCGATTCTATGCGAACCAGACTCGGCGCCCGCACGCACCACCTGATGTTCACGGTGCCGTCGGCTCACCCACACCGGTCGCCCATAGCGTCTCGCCCGTCACTTTTCCTACTGAGGAGTATTCGTGAGCGCTTCCGCTCTGAGCACTCTCACCGCCGCGCTGCTGATGGTCACGGGCGCCTCGGCCCCGCAGCCGGTCGCCGTCTCCGCGCGTGCGGAGACGCCCGCCGTGTACGACGACGAGGCGGGCGGCAACGCCGACGCCGACGACCCGGCCGTCTGGGTCGACCCCCGCACCCCGGGCCGCAGTCTCGTCATCGGCACCCTCAAGGAGGCCGGCCTCGACGTCTACGACCTCGACGGCAGGCGCCTGCAGCACATCGCCGCGCCCCCGGCGCCCGGCGAGGATGCCGCGGCGGGCCGCTTCAACAACGTCGACGTCGTCTACGGCTTCGAACTGGGCGGCAAGAAGACCGACTTGGCCCTGGTCAGCGACCGCGGCCGGGACCGCGTCCGGGCCTACGCGATCGACCCGGCCGCCGTCGCTGCGGGCAGGCCCCCGCTGAAGGACGTGACGGCGGCGAACGCCGCGCCGGTCTTCTCCGCGAGCGAGGCCGAGGTCGACGACCAGCGCACCGCCTACGGACTTACCGCGTTCAGCGACGACGACAACGCGTACGTGGCCGTGTCACGCCGCTCGGAGACCCGCGTACGGCTGCTCCAGCTGGAGGACCGCAACGGGCGCGTCGGCTACAGGACCGAGGACACCCTCGACCTGCCCGGCTCCTTCACCCTGCCGAACGGGCGGAGCTGGACACCGTGCGCCGACCCCGGTGACCACGCGCAGGTCGAGGGCATGGTCGTCGACCAGGAGGAGCACGTCCTGTACGCGGCCCAGGAGGACGTCGGGCTGTGGCGGATCGACCTGGACGACGAGGAGTTCGGCCGGCCCGCGCTGATCGACCGGGTGCGCGAGTACGGCACTCCGTGGACGTATGACGCCGAGGAGGAGTGCGTCATCGACACCGCGAACGACCCCGGCTTCGGCGGTGAGCATCTGAGGGCCGACGCCGAGGGGGCGGCGATCTACCACGCCGCCGACGGCAAGGGCTATCTGCTCGCCTCCAGCCAGGGCGACAACACCTTCGCCGTGTACGAGCGCCAGGGTCGCAACGCCTACCTCGGCTCCTTCACCGTAACCGACAGCGCCGCCACCGACGGGGTGCAGCACTCCGACGGTGCCGCCGTGGTCAACGTCCCGCTGGGCCGGTCCTTCCCCAAGGGCCTGCTCGTCACCCACGACGGCGAGGCCACGCCCGCGGACGGGGGCCGGGAGGGCACCAACTTCAAGTTCACGGGCTGGGATTCGGTGGCCGGCGCGTTCCCGAAGCCGCTGACGGTCGACACCAAGTCGTTCGACCCGCGCGACCCGGACTGACCCACCGCCGCACCGCTCGCCCGGATCACGCCTCGACGATCCGGGCGAGCCTGCGGTAGGAGTCCACCAGCGCCTCCCGGTCGTACGTACTGGTCGTGACCAGCACCTCCTGCGCCCCCGTCTCCTTCAGCACCGTCTCCAGCTCGTGCGCCACCTGCTCCTGCGTACCCGCGATGTGCCCGGCGAGACCGCCGTCGTAGAAGCCGCGCTCCTTCGCGGTCATGGTGAGCGCCTCGACGCGCTCGGCGGGCGGCAGCGGCGGGAAGGTGCCGTGCGTGCGCGAGTACGCCATCGACCAGGCCTCCGGCACGAGCAGCCGCCGGGCCTCCTCGGGCGTGGCGGCCACCGCGACGGTGCCGGAGATCACGACGTACGGCTCGCTCGCCCAGGCGGAGGGGCGGAAGCGGTCGCGGTAGTGATCGATCCCGCGCCGCATCTTCTCCCTGTTCCTGAGGTCGCCGATGACCATCGGCAGCCCCGCGCGGGCCGCGATGTCCGCGCCCTCGCCCATGGCCAGCACGAACGGCGGCACGGTCAGGCCCTCGGCGGGCCGCGCGTGCACCCCGGTCGGCGAGGTGCCGCGGAACCAGCCGAGCAGCTCCTGGATCTG
Organism: Streptomyces sp. NPDC111802; assembly: GCF_055634335.1. NCBI lineage: Bacteria > Bacillati > Actinomycetota > Actinomycetes > Kitasatosporales > Streptomycetaceae > Streptomyces > Streptomyces sp. NPDC111802. Next base: position 68,628 of record NZ_JBVKCZ010000022.1, read on the forward strand.
CGCCGCGAAGTCCTCCGCGACCCCCTTGTCCCGGCCGAGTGCCTTGCGCACCCCGTCGGTGAAACCGACGGACCGCCCCAACCCCATGTCGATCCGCCCCGGGAAGAGCGACTCCAGCACCCCGAACTGCTCGGCCACGACGAGCGGTTGATGGTTCGGCAGCATCACCCCGCCGGTGCCGACCCGGATGGTGCGGGTCGCGCCGGCCACGGCGGCGGCAAGCACGGTCGGCGCGGAGCCGGCGACGCCGGGTACGCCGTGGTGCTCCGACACCCAGAACCGGTGATAGCCGAGCGCCTCGATCTCCCGCGCCAGCCGTACGGTGTCCCGCAGCGCCGCTCCGTTCGAGTGCCCCTCGCGGGTGCGGGAGCGGTCCAGGACGGAGAAGCGGGTCGAGGCGATCACGGAGCTCATACACGGTTCAACACCTGGGAGCCCGAGGGATTCCTCACGGTGCGATGTTGTGGTTCAGGCGGAACAGGTTCCCCGGGTCGTAGCGCCGCTTCAGCTCCTTGAGACGGGCGTAGTTCGCACGGTAGTTGGCCTGCACCCGGTCCTGGTCGTCGCCGTCCATGAAGTTCACGTAGCCGCCTTCCATGGAGTGCGCTTCCAGCGCCCCGTGGAAGGCGCGCACCCAGTCCTTGCGGGCCTCGCAGTCCTCCCGGGTGGTGAGCGTCGGGCTGAGCGCGATCGAGTAGTCGGCGTCCCGGTAGGAGAAGGCGGTCTCCTCGGGCCCTACGCGGTGGCAGGCCCCGTCGATGGGGAAGGCGATCGTCACGCTCTGGATCGAGGGGGTCGTGGCGCCGTACTCGATGAAGGCGTCGACGGCCCCGTCCGGCAGGCCCTGGGTGAAGGAGCCCTTCCAGTAGTGGTATAGGCCGGCGGGCACCAGGTCGTCGAAGAGCGTGTTGATCATCGGGTAGGGCATGCGCTCCAGGTGCCGGCCCAGCACCGGCCCGAGTGCGGCGACCCGGTCCCGGATCCGCTCGTCCTCGTCCTGCGGTCCGCTCCAGCAGGCGACCACACCGCACACCGGCCGCCCGTGCCAGCGCTCGGGCAGGAACGGCACTGGCGGTCCGAGCCCTACGAGGAGGACGGCCCCGAGCCTCTCGTCCCCCTCGGCGACCAGCTCCCGGTAGCGGCGGATCACGTCGGCGTCGAGGGGGAAGAAGGTCGGCCCGCCGAGGATGTCGGCGATGGGGTGCAGCCGGAAGGCGAAGGACGTGACGACCCCGAAGTTCCCGCCGCCCCCGCGCACCGCCCACATCAGGTCGCTGTGCTGGTCCTCCGCACAGGTCACGAAGGACCCGTCGGCCGTCACCAGGTCAACCGAGACGAGGTTGTCGCAGGCCAGGCCGCAGCGCCGGGCCAGGTAGCCCATGCCGCCACCGGTCGTCAGACCGCCCACGCCGGTCGTGGAGACGACCCCGCCGGTGGTGGCCAGCCCGAAGGCATGGGTGGCGTGGTTGACGTCCGCCCAGGTGCAGCCGCCCTCGACCCAGGCGGTACGGGTGTCGGGATCGACGCGGATCCCGCGCATCCGGCCGAGGTCGAGGACGACCCCGCCGTCGCAGGTCCCGTGGCCGGGGACGCTGTGGCTGCCGCCGCGTACGGCGAGCGTCACGCCCTGTTCGCGGGCGAAGTCCACGGTCGCCATGACGTCGCCCGTGTCGACGGCCCTGACGATGATCGCCGGCCGCCTGTCGTGCATGGCGTTGTAGACCTGGCGTGCCTCGTCGTAGTCGTCGTCGCCGGGCTCGACGATGTCGCCGCGCACGGCTCCGCGCAGCCGGTCCAGCAGTCTGTGGTCCAGGGTCGGTGTGTAGGTCGTCATGCCCGCCACCTGCTTTCGTTGCCGAGTGGGAGGGCTTACGTCTCTGGTCTACGCCGGAGCGGAGGCGCGTTCATCGCCTGAATCGCCCATCCTCGGTGGACCCCGGTATGGGCGGAACGGCCCATGAGTCGCGTCAGGCGAGGCCGTGCGTGTACGCGTACGCCGTCGCGGCGGCCCGTGAGGAGACGTCGAGCTTGGCGAAGATGTTGTTGAGGTGCCGGGCGACGGTGTGCTCGCTGATCACCAGCTCCGCCGCGACGGCCCGGTTCGTACGGCCCGCCGCGACCAGCCGCAGCACCTGGATCTCCCGCTCGGTGAGCTCGCCCGGCCGCCGCCGGCGCACATCGGCGAGCAGGGCCGCCGCCCGGCGCGCGTCGGGTACGGCACCGAGCTGCCGGAAGGCCTGCTCAGCGGCCCGCAGCTCCATCCGGGCACCCTCGTCGTCGCCGGTGGCCCGGTCGGCGGCGGCCAGCGTCATCCGTACCTGGGCCGCCTCGTACGGCACCTGGAGCTCCAGCCAGAGCGCCAGCGCCCGGCGCAGCCGGGTCAGCGCGATGTCGAGGTCACGGGCCGCGAAGGCCACCGCGCCGCAGGACGCGGCCGCGCTCGCGTGCAGCGGGGTCGCCTCCGAGCCGCACCGCCGCTGCCAGTCCCGGGCCAGGGACCGGAGCCCCTCGGCGGCCGTGCGCGCCTCGGCCGTCCGCCCCAGCGCCAGGCAGACCTCGACCTGGGCCGTGAGCAGTCTGCACCGCTCAAGACCGTCGGCGCCGGCGCTGTTCGCGACGGCCAGCCGCAGTGTCGTGGCCGAGGCGTCGGCCTTCCCCTGGGCCAGCCGCAGCAGGGCCAGGCCGGGCTGCGGGTCGCGGCCGAGTTCATGAGTGCGGTCGTACGACTCCTCGGCCGCCGTGAGCTCTCCGCGCCGCCGCTGGATCTGGCCGACCAGGTAGACCGCCTCGGCGGCCATCCGCCGCTCGTACGGCAGCAGTTCCTCGCAGGTCCGCCCGGCCTCGGTCAGCGCCTCGTCCCAGCTGCCGCGCAGCTCCAGCACCTCCACCCGGTGCACCCGGCACAGTCCGCGGAAGTTGTTCTCGGCCGGCATCGCCGCGCACCACCGCATGGCGGCGTCGGTCCATTCGGCGGCGCGTTCCAGATCGACGCAGGCCATGGACTGCTGGAGGCCCAGGCAGTAGACCCACCCGGTGAAGAAGGAGCTCAGCTCACCCGCCATGGCCGAGCACATCGCCTCGTCCAGGAGATCGAGCCCCTCACCGACGTGCCCCTGGGCCACCAGGACACCCGCCTGTGCCTGGACGCTCATGGCGAGCAGATCCGGGCTGCCGCGGCGGCGCGCGATCGAGGCCATGCGCCGGGCCGCGGCCATGGCCTCGTCGAACGCGCCGCGCCGCTGGGCGTCCTCCGCGTCGACCCAGGCGAGGTAGCACTGCTCGACGCACTCCGGCTCGTCGTGGAGATGCCGCCGCGCCCGGCGCAGCCAGCCGGCGGCCACGGCCGCACGCCCCGCCAGCTGGTGCTCGTAGAACAGCAGCCAGGCCATGAGCCCCGCCTGCCGGGCCGCGCCCGCTGCGGCATACCCGGAGTAGGCCCGCGTCCGCTGGACGACGGACTCCTCGACACGGCTCGTCCACCAGGCGGCGTCGGCGAACGCCGCGCAGTCGTCGGGGGTGAGACAGGCGGCGTCCAGGCGGCCCAGCAGCCGGTACGCCTCGGCCCAGGCCTCACGGGCAGCGGCGTCCCTGGCCCGCCGCAAAGTGCCCGCGGCCGCCCTGTCGATCGTCCGCTCGGCCACCTGCGGCTCCCTTCCCGCGCTCCGCGAGCAGGACCGGCCCCTCACCAGAATAGGCAGGCCGGGCGCCGGGCGACTCAGGGAACCGGCACCTGGAGCGGCGCCGCGTGCTCGTGGTCGCAGGCGTCGTCGATGCCGTATGTGTCCCAGGCCGGGAAGGGGTCGCCGGCCGGCGGGTCCTCGCCCTGCGTCATCAGGCAGTCGATGAGGGCGGCCCGGAGCGCCGCCGCGTCCAGCCGCGTGCCGATGAAGACCAGCTCCTGCGCGTACGGCGCCTCGGTGTCATGGGCGGCGCTGGGCTCGAAGCGGGCGACGGAACCGGCCTGCGACCACAGTCCCGTCACCCGCGGCCGGGTGGCGAGGGCGAAGAACCCCTTGGAGCGCAGCACCTTCCCGTACGCGCCGCTGTCCAGGCCCTCGGTGACGAAGGTCCACAACCGCTCGGAATGGAAGGGGAGTTCGGAGCGGAACACCATGGAGGAGATCCCGTACTCCTCGGTCTCCGGCACATGGTCGCCGTTGAGCTCCCGCACCCAGCCCGGTGCCTGCTGGGCGCGCTCCAGGTCGAACAGCCGTGTGCCGAGCACCTCCTGGAGCGCCACTCGTCCCTGTACGGCGTCGACGGTCCGCGCGGCGGAGTTGAGCCTGCGCAGTGCCGCGCGCAGCCGGGCCGCCGTCACCTCGTCCACCAGGTCCAGCTTGTTCAGCACGATGACGTCCGCGAACTCGACCTGGTCGATGAGGAGATCGCTGACGGTGCGCTCGTCGTCCTCGTACTGGTCGAGACCGCGCTCGGCGAGTTCGTCGCCGCTGTCCAGCTCGGACAGGAAGCCCGCGGCGTCGACGACCGTGACCATGGTGTCCAGAAGGGCGAGGTCGCCGAGGGTGGCTCCGTCGTCGCGGGCGAAGGCGAAGGTGGCCGCCACCGGCATGGGTTCGGAGATGCCGGACGACTCGATGAGGAGAAGGTCGAACCGGCCCTCACGGGCGAGCCGGTCGACCTCCTGAAGGAGATCGTCGCGCAGGGTGCAGCAGATGCAGCCGTTGGTCATCTCGACCAGGCGTTCCTCGGTCCTCGACAGCGCGGCCTCGCCGCCCCGCACCAGCGCGGCGTCGATGTTGACCTCGCTCATGTCGTTGACGATGACCGCCACGCGCAGTCCCTCGCGGTTCGCGAGGACGTGGTTGAGCAGGGTCGTCTTGCCCGCCCCGAGGAAGCCGGACAGGACGGTGACGGGCAGACGGCGGTCGTACGGCATCCCGGTCAGCCCTCGGGGAGCAGCAGCCCGCGCTCGTACGCCCTGACCAGGTGCTGCGGCACGAGGTGGCTGACGCCGTCGATGGTGACGGGCACGAGCCGCGGAGTGCTCGCCTTCCACTGGGCGCGGCGGTGGCGGGTGTTGCTGCGGGACATCTTCCGCTTGGGGACAGCCATGTCGGACCTCCTCGGTGAGTGAACACCGAGGAGGCTATATGAAAATGGATCCCATTAACAATCGCGGCGGTCCGCTCCTCGGCCACCGGGTCTGCTCCTCGGCCACCGCGTCTACTCCTTGGCGCCCACCAGCATCCGCACCTCGAACTCCTGGTAGGCGTCGTCGTCCTGGGGCTGTCGGTCGCTCAGTACGGTGCCGAGCCAGCCGAGTAGGAAGCCCGCAGGGATGGAGACGATGCCCGGGTTCTGGAGCGGGAACCAGGCGAAGTCGGACTCCGGGTAGAACGAGCCCGGCGTGGCGGAGACCACGGGCGAGAACAGCACCAGCAGCACCGAGCAGACCAGGCCGCCCCAGAGGCTGAGCAGCGCTCCCTGGCCGGTGAACCGGCGCCAGAAGAGGGTGTAGACGATCGTCGGCAGGATCGCGGAGGCCGCGATGGCGAAGGCGAGGAAGGCGAGCGTCGCGGTGTTGGCGCCCCAGGAGACGAGCGCGAGCAGCATCGCGAGGACGCCGATGACGACCGCGGACAGCCGGGCGACCACCAGCTCCTCGGTCTCGCTCGCGCGGCCCTTGCGGATCACCTCGCCGTACAGGTCGTGGGCGAGCGACGAGGCGGCGGCGAGGGTGAGGCCGGCCGCGACGGCGAGCAGCGTGACGAAGGCGAGGCAGGACAGCAGGGCCGTGAGGACACCGCCGCCCAGGGCGTTGGCGAGGAGCAGTACGGCCGCGTCGCCCTTGTGGTCCGTGTTCGCGATGGTCTCCCGGCCGACCACGGCGGTGGCGCCGAGCCCGAGGACACCGGCCGCGAGGCAGACCAGACCGACGAGGCCGACCGCCCACACGACGGAGGAGCGCAGTACGGCGACCTTGCGCGGGGCGAGCAGGCGCATCAGCACATGGGGGAGCGCGGCGAGCCCGAGGACGATCGCCAGCTCGAGGCTGAAGAAGTCGAGCTTGCTGGTGGTGCTGGCGCCGTAGCGCAGCCCGGGTTCGAGGAAGCGGGTGCCGGTGCCGCTGTGGTCGGCGGCCGCGGACAGCAGGGCGCCCGGGTTCCAGTCGTAGCGGTGCAGCACCATGACCGCGGTGATCGTCACGCCCGCCACCAGCATCACGGCCTTGATGATCTGGATGACCGTGGCGCCCGGCGCGCCGCCGATGGCCGCGTACACGATGACGACGGTGCCGATCACGATCACGCACAATGTGCGGGTCGCGGCGCTGGGTTCGCCGGTGAACTGGGTCAGCAGGGCGATGCTGCCGACCAGTTGGGCGACCAGGTAGAGGGTTGTGATGGCCAGCGTGCACACGGCGAGGGCGAGCCGCGTCGGCCGTTGCAGCCGGGTCAGCCGCAGGGCCAGTGTGTCGCCGAGGGTGAACTTGCCCGCGCGGCGCAGGGGTTCGGCGATCAGCAGCAGTACCGTCATCCAGGCGATGACGGTGCCGCCGAGGTACAGCAGGCCGTCGTAGCCGGTGAGGGCGACCAGTCCGGTGCTGCCGAGCAGCGTCGCGGCCGACAGGTAGTCGCCGCACATCGCGAGGCCGTTGCGCAGCGGGGACATGGTGCGGTTGCCGAGGTAGAACTCGCTGATCTCGTCGCGCTGAGGGGCCGTCAGCAGTGCGATGAACAGCGTGACCACGACCACGGACAGGAACAGCACGAAGGTCAGTTGCAGGCTGAACCGGTCGACGATGCCTTCGGACAGGGTCACCATGTGCGGTACCCCCCGGCGCCGGGGTTGAGGGTCTGCCCGGCCTCGCCGTGCGGTGCGCGGGCGTGGGACGAGTCCGTGTCCTGTGGGCGGTGCGGTGTCTCCGGCTGGTGGTGCAGTCGCGAGGCCAGGCCGCGGACCAGCGGGTCGACCCGGGTGCGCATGTGCCGTGCGTACCACCAGGCCGTCACGCCCATCACGACGAACTGGCCGAGCCCCAGCGCGAGGCCGAGGGTGAGGTCGCCGGTCAGGCGCTGGTTCATCAGGCCGGGGGCGGTGTGCGACAGCAGTACGTACAGCAGGAATCCGCCGACCGACAGGAGTGTCGCGCGGACGCCGAACCTGCGCTGGGCGCGGCGCAGCGAGTGGAATTCAGGTTCTTCGGATATCCGTCTGGTCGGTACTGTTCGATCGACCGGCGGACTGTATGTGAGAGAGTTGTCGGGCCATGGTGAAAACTCGGGCACAGGCGCACCTTCTTCGCTGCGGCATGCCGAACACACTGGTGAGTGCGGGCCTGATGGGGGACGGGTGGCGGGCGGTGAAAGCCGGAAGCCGGAGTATGACAGCGCTCTCTTTGAGCAATCAACCGCCGAACTGAATTGCCGTCCCGCGGTGGCGCATTCACGCCTCCCGTAATTTCGGCGATCTTGTGAGGGCCTGCGGAAATGGCCCTCCGGGAATTAGTACGGACCATTTCTCCAGGTCGGACTGTCTCAAATCAGGACCCACGTCTAGGGTGAGAGGCGTGACCGACAGCAACAACCGTCCCCTCGCCGTGTTCGACCTGGACAACACCCTCGCCGACACGGCGCACCGGCAGCACTTCCTGGAGCGCAAGCCGCGTGACTGGGACGGCTTCTTCGCGGCCGCCCCGCAGGACCCACCGATCGAGGAGGGCGTCGCACTGGCGCGGGAGAGCGCCGAGGAGTGCGAGGTCCGCTATCTCACCGGGCGCCCCGAGCGCTGCCGGCCCGACACACTCGACTGGCTCGCGGCGCACGGGCTGCCCGAAGGCCGCCTGTACATGCGACGCAACGACGACCGCAGGCCCGCCCGGCGCACCAAGCTCGAGATCCTGCGCCGCCTCGCCAGCACCCGCGAGATCCGGGTGCTGGTGGACGACGACGAGCTGGTGTGCGAGGACGCCGAACGCGCCGGTTTCACTGTTGTACGGGCACGCTGGACCGCCCCTTCCGCCGCGCTGAAGGTGGCGCAGGAGCGGGAGGGGCGGACCTGACGCCAGGGACCCGTGCTAGTCGGATTCCTCCAGGCGGAAGCCGACCTTCATGGTCACCTGCCAGTGCGCGATCTCACCGTCGTCGAGTTGGCCACGCACCTCGACCACCTCGAACCAGTCCAGGTTGCGCAGGGTCTGTGAGGCCCGCGTGATGCCGTTGCGGATCGCCTGGTCCACGCCCTCGGGCGAGGTGCCGACGATGTCCGTCACACGGTAGGTGTGGTTCGACATGTGGGTGCTCCTCTCACACGCGTCACTCCACCGTGCCCCAAGGCGCGGCATCGCGCGAGCCGTCCGTCACCGCGCCACGCTCAGTGACAGCGCGAAGCGACCCTGACCGTCCGTCCACCAGTGCGCCAGCTCCAGCCCGGCCGCGGACAGTTCCGCGCGGACCCCTTCCTTACGGAACTTCGCCGACACCTCCGTGCGCATCTCCTCGCCCGCCGCGAACTCGACGGCGAGGTCCAGCGCGGGCACCTTCACCGTCTGCGCGGTACGGGCACGCAGCCGCATCTCGATCCACTCGTTCTCCGCGTTCCACAGCGCCACATGCTCGAAGGCGCCGGGATCGAAGTCGGCACCGAGCTCCCGGTCGATGACGGTCAGCACGTTCTTGTTGAACGCGGCCGTCACCCCGGCCGCGTCGTCGTACGCGTCGACCAGGACCCGCTCGTCCTTGACCAGGTCCGTGCCGAGCAGCAGCGCGTCACCGGGGGAGAGCAGGGCCCGCACCGAGGCGAGGAACGCGGCGCGCTCGGCCGGCAGCAGATTGCCGATCGTGCCGCCGAGGAACGCCACCAGCCGGGGACCGGGCGTGTCCGGCAGGGCCAGCCCACCGGTGAAGTCGGCGATCAGGGCATGCACGTCGAGGTCGGGCCGCTCCTCGACGAGCGCCTGCCCGGCCTGGGTGAGCGCGCTCTCGCTGACGTCCACGGGGACGTAGGTGTGCAGCCCGGTCAGCGCGTCGATCAGGTACCGCGTCTTCTCCGAGGACCCGGAGCCCAGTTCGACCAGGGTGCGGGCGCCGGTGGCGGCGGCGATCTCGCCGGCCCGGTCGACGAGGATCTCGCGCTCGGCGCGCGTCGGGTAGTACTCGGGCAGCTCGGTGATCTTCTCGAAGAGCTCGCTGCCCTGCGCGTCGTAGAACCACTTCGGCGGCAGCGTCTTGGGTGTGCCGGTCAGGCCCTTCAGGACGTCGGCGCGCAGTGCCGCATCGGTGGTGTCCTCGGGCAGGGTGCGGGTCAGAAGGAACGGACTCACGGGCTGGGCTCCTTGGAGGGTGAAAATGCCAGGGCGCCGCTCGGTTCCTTGAGCGGGGTGAGCAGAACGTCGGTGCCGCTCGCCGCGAGCAGGGTGTGGTCGGGGACCTCCTGCCAGTGCGGATCGTCGTCGTAGGGCTCGGAGGCCACGACGGTGCCGCCGGCGGGCCGGGTCAGATACCAGAGTGTGTCGCCCCAGGCGGTCGCGGCGATGGTCTCGCCGTTGGTGAGCAGCAGGTTGAGCCGGGAGCCGGGGGCCGCCTCGGCGACCTCCGTGACCGTGTCGGCCAGCGCCTGCCCCAGCTCGTCGCCGCCGCGCAGCCGGGCGAGCACCAGTGCCCACACGAACGCCGAGTCGTTGCGGGCCTCCAGCGACAGCAGGTCCACGGCGGGCAGGCCGGGCACGAGCGGCGCCAGCGAGTCGGGCCAGCCCTTGACGGCGCCGTTGTGGCTGAACAGCCAGGGGCCCGTGGCGAACGGCGCCGCCGCGGCCTCCTGGTCGGCGCCCGGCACCGTGGCGTCCCGTACGGCGGCCAGCAGCGCGGTGCTCCGTACGACGCGGGCCAGATCGGCGAACGACGGATCCGCCCAGATCGGCCCCGCCCGGCGGTACCGCGCCGGCACGGGGTCCCCCTCGGCGTACCAACCGACCCCGAAACCATCGGCGTTGACGGTCCCGTACCGCTGTCGCCGCGGTGCCCAGGACTGGCGGAACAGGCCGTGCGGGGGCGCCACGAGGAGCCGGCCGAGCGGCTCCTCGGGGCCCAGATAGGCCAAATGACGGCACATCAGACGTCCCCCGCGGAGCGGGCCGTGCGGAAGCCGGAGAAGATCTGCCGCCGTATCGGATAGTCCCAGTTGCGGAAGGTGCCCCGGCAGGCCACCGGGTCCACGGCGAACGAACCGCCGCGCAGCACCTTGTACTCGGGCCCGAAGAACACCTCCGAGTACTCCTTGTACGGGAAGGCCTGGAAGCCCGGGTACGGCGCCAGGTCGCTCGCCGTCCACTCCCACACATCACCGATCAACTGCCGTACACCGAGCGGTGATTCGCCCTCCGGGTAGCTCCCGGCGGGCGCCGGGCGCAGATGCCGCTGACCGAGGTTGGCGTGCTCCGGCGCGGGATCGGCGTCGCCCCACGGGTAGCGCGTCGAGCGGTCCTGGGCCGGGTCGTGCCGGGCGGCCTTCTCCCACTCGGCCTCGGTGGGCAGCCTGCGCCCGGCCCAGCGGGCGTAGGCGTCGGCCTCGTACCAGCACACGTGCAGCACCGGCTCGTCCGGCGGTACGACCTCGGTGACGCCGAAGCGCCGCCTGAGCCACTGCTTGCCGTCCCGGTGCCAGAACAGCGGGGCGTGGATGGAGTGCTGCCGGATGTGCGCCCAGCCCTCCGGCGTCCACCAGCGGTCGTCGTCATAGCCGCCGTCCGCGATGAACGCCTGATAGGCGGCGTTCGTCACCGGCTTGGTGTCGATGTAGTACGGCGGCACCTCGCGCCGGTGCGCCGGGCGCTCGTTGTCCAGCGCCCACGGCTCCGTCGAGGTGCCCATCGTGAACGGGCCGCCGGGGACCAGGACTTCGGACGGCCCCGTGAACAGGGGCGCCGGGTCCGGGTCGGGGGCGGTCAGGGCCTGCGGACCCTTGCGGAGCTGATGGGTGATCAGCATGGTCTCGTCGTGCTGCTGCTCGTGCTGCGCGATCATCCCGAAGGCGAAGCCCGCCTCGGTCAGCCGTGTCCCATGGAAGGCCGTGCCGTCCAGGATGTCCAGCACCCGGCCACGCACCTCGGCCGCGTAGTTCCGGGCCTCGGTCGGCGGCAGCAGCGGCAGCGAGGGCCGTGCGGCGCGCGGGTGCTCGAAGGCGTCGTACAGGCCGTCGATCTCGGGCCGTATCGCCTCCCGCCCGGCGACCGCCCTGAGCAGCCACTGCTCCTCCTGGTTGCCGATGTGCGCGAGGTCCCACACCAGCGGGGACATCAGCGGCGAGTGCTGGGCGGTCAGCTCGGGGTCCTCGACACAGCTGGTCAACAGAGTCGTCCGGGCACGGGCGGTGGTCAGGGTGGTCAGCGCCCGCTCGCGGAGAGTGTCGGCGTCGAAAGCGGGGTCGGTCATGTGCGGATGTCCTTCCCATGCAGGGTGCGGTCCGTGCCGTAGAGCTCGTCCAGCAGATCGTCGGCGGGGCAGCGGCCCCGTGCGACATAGCGGTCCCGGTACGCCGCCACGGCGTCCGTGACCTCGGTGCTCGCGCCCAGCCGGGGCAGGGCCTCCAGCGCCGCCGTGAAACAGGTGTCCGCGACCTCCCGCAGCTCGGGATCGGCGAGACCCGAGCGGGCCGCGTCGATCCACAGCGGGTTGTGCGGCGCGGGCATCGGCAGCGCGCGCTCGGCCAGCGGCTTCACGACGCGGTAGGCGGTCTCGGCCGCCTCCGGGTCGTCGAAGAGCGCGGTCGTCACGGCGAGCGGCACGATCCAGCCGTCCTCGCCGGGCTGGGCGTCGATCATGCGCAGTTCCAGATGGCCACGCGGTCTGACCGGCGGGAACAGCGTGGTGAGGTGGTAGTCCAGATCCTCCTGCGTCGGTGGTCTGGGCGCACCCGATCTGGTCCACTCCCGGAACGTCAGGCCCTCCGGGACGTCCCAGGGGCCGCCGTCCTGTCGTACGCACATCACCGGCGCGTCCACCACGTGCCGCGCCCAGGCGGCCCGTGGATCGCCGTCCAGCGGCGGAGCGCCCGCGCGGTCCGCGCCGATCTCCATCCACAGCAGCTGCCGGGTGGAGAGCCAGCCGGTGGGCTCGCGCCCGGCCAGCGGGGAGTTGGCGAAGGCGGCGACGAGAACGGCGCCCAGATGGTGCGCCAGCCACCAGCGCCGCCCGTGCCCGAGCGGGCCGGGTTCCTCGAATCCGGCGTCCAGGCACACCTGCACGGAGGCCGAGGTGCACATCATGGCGCGGCCGGCCGGGCCGACACGGTCCAGACAGGCCTCCATCGCGTCATAGCGTGGCTGACGCAGGAACCGGCGGGGCGCGTGCCAGGGGTCGTTGCCGATGCCGACCAGATCCAGATCGTGGGCACGCAGAACCGCGCGCGCGGCGTCGAGGTCGGCGGAGACGGTACCGATGCACTCCATCAGCGAGGTGGCGGGAGGGGAGCTCAGCTCCAGCTGACCGCCGGGTTCGACGGTGAGCGCCGACCTCAGGGGCACGGTCCGCACAGCGGCGTAGGCCGCTTCGAGTCGTTCGGGTGTCACGGGGAGCTGCGGGCTGCGCAGCTCATGGACGAGCCATTCCACTTCGACCCCGAGGGTGCGGGGCGGGCCGGTCTTGAAGCAGATGCCCCGGACCAGGGCCTCCACCTCGGCCTCGGTGACTGCGGAGCGGGGTTGCTCCGTACAGTCACTCACCGAATCGGACATGCGCGATCCTCCTGAGAGTCCAGGGTGCCACCGGCCCGGATCTTGCGGGCCGGCTCGACACACTCGTCCCACCCAAGACCCTCGCGACGCTTCGCACAAGGGTGCGTACCGGCACGTTCCGGGTCGGTAATATCCGCTCCCCGGAGCGTTAGCAGGGGCTTTCCCGGTCGTTCTCGGTGGGCTGGGGGCCCGGAATTCTGTTGCACCGCACGACCAGCATCGCTCACGATGCCTGTGTGAGCACGACGGGGGAGATCGAGTGCGTCCGAAGCGGTCGCACGACCATCGCTCGAACGGCGAGGGCGAGCGCGTTCATGGCGCATACGGGGGTGGCGCCATGAGCGCACGCCTGCGCGGTATCGCGCAGCAGACGGAACAGATCGTGGCCGCGGGGACGTACCGCGCGCCCGACGGCCGCGAGGTGTCCCTCGCGGCGGCGATCCAGGCGGCGCGGGACGGCACGCGGATGCACGGACCCGAGGCCGTGCCGGTGCAGCCGGCGGCCGAGGTGCGGACGTTCTTCGAGGTCACGGGCGAGAGCAGCCTGGAGGCGGCCCGTCGCCTCGGCGGCGGGACGGCCGTACTGAACTTCGCCTCGGCCCGGAACCCGGGCGGCGGCTATCTGAACGGCGCCCAGGCCCAGGAGGAGGCCCTGTGCCGCGCCTCGGCGCTGTACACCTGCCTAATCGAAGCCCGCGAGTTCTACGACCACCACCGCGCCCACCGCGACCCGTTCTACACGGACCGTGTCATCCACTCACCCGGCGTGCCCGTCTTCCGCGACGACCGCGGCCGCCTGCTCGACGAGCCGTACCCCGCCGGTTTCCTGACCGCCGCCGCCCCGAACGCGGGCGTCGTCCGGCGTACGGCCCCCGAGCGCACGCCCGAGCTGCCCGGCGCGCTCGGGATCCGCGCCGAGCGGGTGCTGGAGACGGCCGCCGCACACGGGTACCGGCGGCTGGTGCTGGGCGCCTGGGGCTGCGGGGTGTTCCAGAACGACCCGGCGCAGGTCGCGGGCGCGTTCCGGAACCTGCTCGGGCCCGGCGGGCGGTTCGCAGGGGTCTTCGAGCATGTGGTGTTCGGCATCCTGGACCGCACGCCCGACAGTCCGGTGCGCGCCGCGTTCGTACGGGCGTTCCCCGAGGGTCAGGTCCAGCCGTAGCGCTCGTGCAGCCGCTGCCTGACCAGGTTGAACCGGCCGCGGTCCAGAGCGCATGCCTCGCGGCGCATGCCCTGCTCGTGCAGCCGGAGGATCCGGTCCACGTCCACCCACGAGTCGCGCCCCGACCGGTCCCACGGCCCGCTGCCGATGGCGACCCACTCACGGTCCCCGTCATGACGCTTGCTGGAGAGCTGCACGGCCAGAAAAGTACCGCCGGCCTCCCGGGCGACGACGAGCACCGGGCGGTCCTTGCCCCGTCCGTCGTTCTCCTCGAAGGGGACCCAGGTCCAGACGATCTCCCCGGGGTCGGGGTCGCCGTCGTGCGCGGGGGAGTACTCGGTGCGCACCTTGCCGACCGCGCGGGGGTCGGCCTCGGTGGTGGCGGTGGGGCCGTGGCGGCCCGGGACGTTCTCTTCGGTAAACGTGCTCACGGGGGCACACCCTAGGGGCTGCCCCCGTGAGCTGCGCGTGAAGGGTCACCGATCACCCGGGAAGGTTCACTTCCCGTCCATCGGCACCTTCTGGGCCAGCCCGTTGAGCGGGGAGTTGTCGTCCGGCGCCGCCCCGTCCTGGTTCATCGACGCGAGCAGCCGACGGGCCAGACCCAGCCCCGTACCGCCCATGGTGAGCGCCTTGGCGAACATGTCCGCCATGCCGTCGGCGCCGTTGAGCACCACCATGTTGTCGACGTTGCCGAACGCGGACGCGCCGGCCTGGACGATCTCCGGCCAGTTCTCGGCGAGTTGCTGGGCGACGACGGCCTCCTGGTTCTCGGCGAGCGCGGCGGCACGGGCCTTGATGGCCTCCGCCTGCGCGAGTCCCTTGGCCTTGGCCGCCTCGGCGTCCGCCAGCCCCCGGGCCTGGGCGGCGGCGGCCTCGGCCTCACCGGTGGCCCGGGTCGCGGCCGCCGTGGCCGTGCCGCGCGCCTTGGTCGCCTCCGCCTCGGCGCCCGCGGCCGTCTTGACCCGGGTGGCCTCGGCGGCGGCCGCCAGCTCGGTCTCCTTCGCCTTGGCCTGGGCGGCCGAGATCCGCGCGTCGCGCTCGGCCTCGGCGAGCGTCCGCTTCTCGTACGCCTGCGCGTCGGCGGGCTTTCGCACATCGGCCTGAAGCTGCTGCTCGCGCCGATGGGCCTCCAGCTCGGCGACCCGCGTCTCCTGCACGACGACCTCCTGCCGGGCGGCCGCGTCGGCGAGCGGGCCGGCCTGCCGGGCCTTGGCCCCCGCCTTGTCCCGCTCGGCCTGGTAGCCGGCCTGGAGGATCTCGCTGTCCCGGGTCGCCTCCGCCATCCGCGCGTACGACTGCTGCTCCGCCTCGGTGGCGAGCCGGTTCGCCTCGGCCTGCGCGATACGCGCGTCCCGCTGGACGGCCGCCGCGTGCGGGGCGGCCAGGTTCTGGATGTAGCCGGTCGGGTCCTCGATCTCATGGATCTGCAACGAGTCGACGATGAGCCCGAGCTTCTCCATCTCCGTACCGCACGCCGCACGCGTCTGCCCGGTGAGCTTGTCCCGGTCACGGATCATGTCCTCGACCGTCAACCCGCCCACGATGGACCGCAGATGACCGGCGAAGACGTTGTGCACGCGCTCGGCCATCAGCTTCTGCTGGTCCAGGAAACGTCGGGCCGCGTTCGCGATCGACACGAAGTCGTCGCCCACCTTGAAGATGACCACACCCCGCACCTTGAGCGGAATGCCCTGGTGGGTCACGCAGTCCACATGAAGTTCGGTCTCGTTCAGGTCGAGCGACAGTTTGCGCACCGCCTGCACACCGGGCAGCACCAGCGTGCCGCGCCCGGTGACGATGCGAAAGCCCATGCCCTCCTCCAGGCCCTCCGTGCGGTGCTTGGAGCCGGAGATGACCAGGGCCTCATTGGGTTCGGCGACCCGCCACATCATCTTGAACAGACCGATCAGAACCAGGACGGCCGCTACCGCCGCCCCCGCCACGACGCCGACAACCATCGGCATACGCCCCCTTTGGATGGTGCCCTTTCGGCACCGAACGAATGGGAGTGTGCGCCTCGCCGCCGCGCAGGTACAGGCGTTGACGGATCCTTGTCGCAACCTTGACACACTGGTCTCTCACCTGCGACGAGGCGAGCTCAACTGTCGTACGCCGCCTGGACGTAGACCGTGCGCGGCGGCTGGTACTCCACCACCATCACCACGGTGCCGCGCTCGAGCCGGTCCGTGCCGGTGGCGGGATAGGCGAGGAAGTGCTCGGCGCCGCCGCGCACCCGCACGATCACCTCGCCGACGAGTCCGGGCCCGATCGTCCCCGTGACCCGCCCCATGAGCCCGACCATCGACGCGTCGTCCATGGTCACAGGGTAGGGGCTAGGCGCTTCAGGCGACCGGGGCGGTCACCGACTCGCCCTGCTGCGGTGGCCACAGCTCGTGCCAGCGCAGCTCGGTCTCCAACTGCGCGGCCAGCGAGATCAGCAGGGGCTCACTGTTCGCGGGCCCGAGCAACTGGCCGCCGACCGGCAGCCCGCCCACGAATCCGGCGGGGACGTTGACGCCGGGCCAGCCCAGCACGTTCCACGGCCAGGCGTAGGGGCAGGCGGCGATCATCGCGCGGTCGGTGGCGAAACCGCCGAGGCCGAGCAGCGCGCCGATCCGGGGCGGGGGAGCGGCCGTCGTGGGCGCGAGGACGACGTCGTACGACTCGTAGAACCTGCCAATACGACGGTGCAGGACCGCCTCCGCCCGCCGGGCCGCCCGCAGCGGGGCCCCTCCGAGGAGCCGGCCGAGACGGGCGGCGCTCCGGGTGCGCGGGTCGAGCAGTGCGGGGAAGGGCACCTCGTCGGCCCACTCGGCGATACCGGCCGTGGCGCGCGGGACGAAGGTCAGCCCGATCTGGCCGTACGGCGGATCGGCCTCCTCGACGTGGTGCCCCAACGCGCTCAGTTTCTCGGCGAGTTCGACGATCCTGGCCCGCACCTCGGGCTGGAGGCGGGCGGGCAGGGCGGTGAACGGCGGCTTGAGGGAGAGCGCGATGCGCAGCCGTCCCGGGTCGCGGCCCGCGGCCCGGGCGGCGTCGATCGAGGGTGGCTGGTGCGGGTCGAGTTCGTGGTTGCCGGCGGCGGCGTCCAGCAGGAGGGCGGCGTCGGCCACCGTACGGGCGAGGGTGCCGTTGACGGTGATGCCCTTGAAGGACTCGCCGCGGGGCCAGGTGGAGATGCGGCCGCGTTGCGGTTTGATGCCGATGAGGTGGGTCCAGGAGGCGGGGATCCGCACCGAGCCGGCGCCGTCCGAGCCGAGCGCCGCGGGCACCAGACCGGCGGCCACGGCGGCCGCCGAACCGCCGGACGAGCCGCCCGGCGTGTGGTCCGGATGCCACGGGTTGCGGGTCGCACCGAACGCGGGCCCCTCGGTGAACGGCCACTGCCCCAGCTCACAGGTGTTGGTCTTGCCGACGATCACGGCACCGGCCGCGCGCAGCCGCCGTACCGCCTCGCCGTCCTCGGCGACGGGCGGGAACTCCCCGCCGCACCCGAACGCGGTGGGCTCGCCCGCCACGTTCATGTCGTCCTTCACCGCGACCGGAACGCCCAGCAGCGGCCGGCGCGCTCCGGCGGCGAGTTCCTTGTCGGCGGCCGCCGCCTCGGCGAGGGCGGCCTCGGCCCGCACCACCCGGAAGGCGTTGAGGGACCCCTGCGTCGCCTCGATCCGCGCGAGCGCCTCCGCGACCAGGGCCTGCGACGTCAGCTCCCCGTCGGCCAGCGCACGGGCGGACTCGGCGAGACCTACGGCACGGTCGGGTGTCATACGGGCACCTCCGGGACGACGTTGTCTACCGAACGGTAACGTCAGTCGCGTCGACGGCGGAACGTTTTCGCCGGTGCGGCTCCGAGGTTCACCACAGGTTTCCCCCAGGCCCCCTCCCCCTCGTGCGCAAACCATTGACGCGACTGGATCACACCCCTACCTTCTGATCGAATTTCCGAACCATGTTCGAAATCCCGAACCTGTGCTTCGGAGTTGTCCCTTGAACCGTAGGGAGAGCCGCACGTGACCAGACGCCCCCACACCCCGTCCCGCCGCACCCTGCTGCGCGCGATGGCCGTCCTGCCCGCCTCGGCGCTGGTCCTGGGCGAGGCCCCCGGACTGCTCGGCACGGCACTGGCGGCCGCGCCGCCCAGCGGCTCCGCCACCCGGTACACCATCGTGCCGTTCCTGAACAGCAACGACGGGACCGTGAACGTCTACCAGTCGGACGACGCCACCGACTACCGCCTGGTCAAGGCCTCCGCCTATACGCCGCCCGGCAACCGCATCCGCGACGCGAGCATCCTCAAGTACACCAACGGCTACTACTACATCACCTACACGACCCACACCTGGCAGGACACCAGCACCACCATCGGCTTCGCACGCAGCGCCGACCGGGTCAACTGGACGTTCCTGTACGACTACACGGTCCCGATCACCAACCTCTCCCGCGCCTGGGCGCCGGAGTGGTTCGTCGACAGCGACGGCAGTGTGAACGTCATCGTGTCCTGCTCCACCACCGACGACGAGTGGATCTTCACGCCCTATCTGCTGAAGGCCACGAACTCCGCGCTGACGGCGTGGAGTTCACCGGTGGCACTGTCCGGCATCGGCAAGAACCACATCGACACGTTCATCGTGAAGACCGGCTCGACGTACCACGCCTTCACGAAGAACGAGACGACGAAGTACATCGAGTACGCGACGGCCTCCACGCTGACGGGCCCCTACACGATCTCCCGCACCGGCGACTGGGCCGGCTGGGGAAGCTACCGCGAGGGCCCCGCGCTCGTTCAACTCGACAACGGCGCCTGGCGTCTGTTCTTCGACGGCTACGGCGACGGCACGTACTGCTACAGCGACAGCCACGACACCTTCGCCACCTGGTCCGCCCCGGCCGCCCTGCCCGCCGTCTCGGGCACGGCCCGCCACTTCACGGTCGTCAAGGAGACGGTCTCGGGCGGCCCGGCCCTGGCGAAGAACGTCACCCGCTCCTTCCAGTCCGCCAACTACACCACCCGCTACTGGCAGACGCAGTCCTCCCTGCTCAACCTCCCCGTGGTCAGCGCCGCCAGCACGACCGCCGAGAAACAGGCGTCGACCTTCACGGTCGTGGCGGGCCTCGCCGACGCGAACGGGTACTCCTTGCGCGACTCGTCCGGGCGATACCTCCGCCACTACGACTTCCGCGGCCGCTTCGACGCCAACGACGGCACGTCGACCTTCGCCAAGGACGCCACGTTCATCGCCCGCACGGGCACGACGAGCGGTTCGATCCGCTTCGAGTCGTACAACTATCCCGGGTACTACCTGCGCCACTACGACTACCAGCTGCGGGTGGAACGGGCGGACGGGACTCAGCTGTTCCGGCAGGACAGCTCCTTCGTGCCGGTCACCGCCTGGGCCTGAGCGAAGCCGGCGCCGACAGCCGTAGCCCGTAGCCCATAGCTCCACGGAACATTGCAAGCCCCGTTCGCGGAACGGTGACCACCTGGTCCACCGTCCTGCGGGCGGGGCTTTTCCGCTCGCGCCAACGGCAGCTCACCGCAGCGTCGTTACTAGGGTTTTTCCCGTCCTCCCGGACCGAGACTTTCGCCGTGCCGCGTCCCAGAGAACCCGCAGAACAAGCCGCTTGACCTGAGCCGACGCCCCGCGTCCCGACCCGGGTCCCGGCCCAGGTCATTCCGACGGGGCGGCCGCCCATCCCCCGGGGCGGCCGCCCTCTGCGTGCACTCGTGTGCCCGCGCCCGTGCCCGGCGGGAGCCGCCCGGTCCGTGACCACACCGGCCGGGCCGAGCCGAAGACATCCCGCATCGGTAACCGCTGTCGAGGTGACTTGAGATGAACAACGAAGACAAGCTCAGGGACTACCTGAAGCGGGCCACCGCCGACCTGCGGCACAGCCGGCAACGCGTCCAGGAACTCGAGGCCGCCGCCCACGAGCCCATCGCCATCATCGGGATGGCCTGCCGCTACCCCGGCGGCGTGACCGACCCCGACGGCCTGTGGGACCTGCTCGTCGACGGCGGACACGGCATCGGGCCCTTTCCCGACGACCGCGGCTGGGACCTCGACGCGGTCTCCGCCGCCGCCTCGGGAGGCGGCTTCCTGCACGACGCCACCGACTTCGACGCGGACTTCTTCGGCATCTCCGCGCGCGAAGCGGTCGCCATGGACCCCCAGCAGCGGATCGTGCTCGAATCCACCTGGGAGGCCATCGAGTCCGCGCGCCTCGACCCCACGGCCCTGCGCGGCAGCGAGACCGCCGTGTTCATGGGCGCCATGGCCCAGGAGTACCGCGCCGGAGCGGAGGACGGCGCCCGCGGCCTGCACCTGACCGGGAACGCCGGCAGCGTCCTGTCCGGCCGGATCGCCTACACCCTGGGCCTGACCGGCCCGGCCCTCACCGTCGACACCGCCTGCTCCTCCTCCCTCGTCGCCCTCCACCTCGCCGCCCACGCCCTGCGCACCGGGGAGTGCGCCCTCGCCCTCGCCGGCGGCGTCACCGTCATGTCCACCCCCTCCACCCACCTGGAGTTCGGCCGCCAGGGCGGCCTCTCGGCCGACGGGCTGTGCCGCTCCTTCGCCGACTCCGCCGACGGCACCGGCTGGTCCGAGGGCGTCGGCGTACTGCTCCTTGAACGCCTCTCCGACGCCCGCCGCAACGGCCATCGCGTCCTGGCCGTGGTCCGCGGCTCCGCCGTCAACCAGGACGGCGCCTCCAACGGCCTCACCGCACCCAACGGCCCCTCCCAGCAACGCGTCATCGAGCAGGCCCTGATCAACGCCCGCCTCTCCGCCGACCAGATCGACGCCGTCGAGGCACACGGCACCGCCACCACCCTCGGCGACCCCGTGGAGGCCCAGGCCCTCCTCGCCACCTACGGCCGCGCCCGCACCGCCGAACGCCCGCTGCTGCTCGGCTCGGTGAAGTCCAACCTCAGCCACACCCAGGCCGCCGCGGGCGTCGCCGGTGTCATCAAGATGGTGCAGGCCATCCGGCACGGCGTCGTGCCCCGCACACTGCACGTCGACGAGCCCAACACCCACGTCGACTGGACGGACGGCACCGTACGCCTCGTCACCGACAACACCCCCTGGCCCGACACCGGACAGCCCCGCCGCGCCGCCGTCTCCTCCTTCGGCATCAGCGGCACCAACGCCCACGCCGTCATCGAGCAGGCTCCCGCCGACGACACCCCCGCACCTGTCGCCGACCCGACGCCCGCCCTCGTACCGCTCGTCCTTTCCGGCCGCACCCCGCAGGCCCTGGCAGCCCAGGCGGCCCGTCTGCGCACCGCCCTGGACCAATCAGGCGAAGCACCGCGACTGGACGCACTCGCCCGCGCCCTCGCCACCACCCGCACCGCCTTCGAGCACCGCGCCGCCTTCGTCGCCGCCGACCCCGCCACCCTCACGGCCGCCCTCACCGCGCTCGCCGACGGCACCCCCGCCCCCGGCCTGCTGCGGCACACCGCGACCGACACCCCCACCGCGTTCCTCTTCTCCGGCCAGGGCGCCCAACGCCTCGGCGCGGGCCGTGAGCTGTACGACCGCCACCCGGTGTTCCGCACCGCCCTCGACGAGGCCCTCGCCCAGCTGCCGCCCGGCGTGCGCGACGCGATGTGGGGCACCGACGTATCCGCCCTGAAACACACCGGCACCGCCCAGCCCGCCCTCTTCGCCCTGGAGGTGGCGCTCTTCCGTCTCCTCGAATCCTGGGGCGTGCGACCCGACTTCGTGGCCGGGCACTCCGTCGGCGAGATCACCGCCGCCCACATCGCCGGTGTGCTCTCCCTCGCGGACGCCTGCACCCTGGTCACCGCCCGTGCCTCGCTGATGGCCGGCCTCCCCGAGGGCGGCGCCATGACCGCCGTACGCGCGTCCGAGGACCAGGTACGCCCGTATCTCACCGCCGACGTCGCCGTGGCCGCCGTCAACGGCCCCGCCTCAGTGGTCCTCTCCGGCCCCGCCGATGCCGTGGCCGACATCGCCGTACGACTCGCCGCCGACGGCCACCGCACCACACCGCTGCGGGTCTCGCACGCCTTCCACTCGTCGCTGATGGACCCGATGCTGGCGGACTTCGCGCAGGCCCTGTCCGGGATCACCTTCCACCCGCCGCGCATCCCGCTCGTCTCGAACGTCACTGCCGCGCTCGCCACCCCCGACGACGTGTGCGACCCGGCGTATTGGGTCCGCCATGTCCGCGAGACGGTCCGTTTCGCCGACGGTATCCGCACCCTCACCGACCACGGCGTCACCCGCTTCCTGGAGATCGGCCCGGACGGCACCCTCACCGCCCTGGTCCCCGAGTCGGCACCCGAGGACAGCGTCGCGCTCGCCACCCTGCGCAAGGACACCCCCGAAGCCACCGCCCTCACCACGGCCCTCGCCGCCCTGCACACCATCGGCGCCCACGTCGACTGGCAGCGCTACTTCGCCGACACTCCCGCCCACCCCGTCGACCTCCCCACCTACGCCTTCCAGCGCCGCCGGCACTGGCCGGCCGCCGGTGTCGGCGGCGCCGGGGACGTCCGCGCCGTCGGCCTCGCGCCCGCCGAACACGGCCTGCTCGGTGCCGCGGTGTCCCTCGCCGACTCCGACGGAGCCCTGCTCTCCGGCCGCCTTTCCTTCGCCACCCACCGCTGGCTGGCCGACCACCGCATCGACGGCCGTGTCCTCCTCCCCGGCGCCGCCTTCGTCGAACTCGCCCTGCGGGCGGGCGACGAGTTCGGCTGCGACCGCGTCGCCGAACTCGCCCTCCCGGCCCCCCTCGAACTGCCCGAGCACGGCGCCGTCCAGATACAGACCTTCGTCGGCGGCCCCGACGCCTCAGGCCACCGCCCCGTCACCATCTACGCCCGCCCCGACGGCCCCGACGACCACCCCTGGACCGCACACGCCACCGGCCGCCTCAGCCCCGGCACGGAAACCGACGCGCCCCCGGCCCTCGACACCACCCAGTGGCCGCCCGCCGGCGCCGAAGCCGTCCCTCTCGACGGCGCCTACAACACCCTCGCCGACCACGGCTTCGCCTACGGTCCCGCCTTCCGCGGCCTGCGCTCCCTGTGGCGCCGGGGCGGCGATCTGTACGTCGAGGCCGAACTCCCCGCCGGCAGCCGCACCGCGGGCTTCGCCCTCCATCCCGTCCTGCTGGACGCCCTGCTCCACGCCGTCGCCCACGCCGGCGACGGCCGCCTCGGTGTGCCGTTCGCCTGGGAAGGCGTCGGCCTGTACGCGACCGGTGCCACCAAGGTGCGCGCCCGCATCGCCCCGCAGGGCGAGGACACCGTCGCGATCGACGTCATGGACCCCATGGGCGCCCCCGTCCTGACCGTGGACGCCCTCACCACCCGTCCCCTCGACGCGGCCGGTACCGCCGTAGACACGCTGTACCGCGTCGACTGGACCCCGCTCACCGAAACCGCCCCGTACGACGGCCCTCTCGCCCTCCTCGCCGACCCCGCCGACGCCCCGCTCGCCCAGGAGATCGGCGACGCGCTCGACGGCGCACCCGTACCCGTCCTCACCGACCTCACCACACTCGCGGACACGGCACCCCTGCCCGACGTCGTCCTCGCCCCCCTCATGGCCGACCCGGCCGACACGGACCCGGTCACCGAACTCCACACCCTCACCACCCGAGCCTTCGACCTGGTCCGCGACTGGCAGCACGACGAGCGCCTCCGAGCCACCCGCCTGGTCGTCGCCCTCCGCGACGACCGCCCCGCCACCGCCGCCGTACGCGGCCTCCTGCGCGCCGCCGAGTCCGAACACCCCGGCGGCATCGGCCTGTTGGTCCTCGGTGACGAACCCGTGGACGGAACCCTGCTGCGCCGGGCCCTCGGCTGCGGCGAACGGGAGACCGCCCTCCTGGACGGCCGCGTGGCCGTACCCCGGCTGGCGCGTGCCGGTCGGTCGGGTGAGGCAGGCGTGGGGGTGGAGTGGGCCGGTCCGGTCCTGGTGACCGGTGGCACCGGAGGGCTCGGTGCGGTCCTGGCCCGGCATCTGGCGCGGGTGCACGGGGTGCGGGAGTTGGTGCTGTTGTCGCGGCGGGGTGCGGACGCGCCGGGCGCGGATGAACTCGTGGCCGAGCTGGGTGAGTTGGGCGCCGATGTCGAGACGCTGGCGTGTGATGTGGGCGACCGTGTGGCGTTGGCCCGTGTGCTGGCGGGACGGTCGTTCGGTGGTGTGGTGCATGCGGCGGGTGTCCTTGACGACGGGCTTGTCGGGACGCTGACCGCCGAGCGTGTCGAGTCGGTCCTGCGGCCGAAGGCCGACGCCGCCTGGCACCTGCACGAACTCCTCCCCGACGTCCAGGCCTTCGTCCTGGTCTCCTCCGCCGCGGGCACCTTCGGCCCCGTGGGCCAGACCGCCTACGCCGCCGCCAACGCCTACCTCGACGCACTCGCCGCGCACCGCCGCGCCCAGGGGATGCACGCGGTCTCCCTGGCGTGGGGGCCGTGGCGGCTCGACGGCGCGGGCATGGCGGCCGCACAGCCGACGGACGAGCAGGGCGAGTCCGCGCTCATCCGCCCGGTCTCCGCCGACGAGGGCCTGAGCCTCTTCGACGCGGCCCTCGCATGCGACGCGGAGGCAGTGCTTCCCGTCCCGCTGGACCTGCGAGCCGCACGCGCCCGCACCGAGATTCCCGCGCTCCTGCGCGGACTCGTACGACCGCGCCGCCGCACGGCGAGCAGCGGCACCGGCACACCCGACCTGCTCCGCCGGCTCTCGCCGCTCGACGAGGTGGAGCGGCGCGAGGTGCTGCTCGATCTGGTGCGGGGGCAGGTGGCGCTGGTGCTGGGGCACGAGGGTGCCTTGGGCGTGGATGCGTCGCGGTCGTTCCGGGATCTGGGCTTTGACTCGTTGCTTGCTGTCGAGCTGCGCAATGGGTTGCAGTCGGTGACGGGGCTGCGGTTGCCGGCGACGTTGGTGTTCGACTATCCGACGGTCGCGGTTCTCGCGCAGTTCCTGCTGGGTGAGGTGCTGGGGGCGCGGGTCGCGGCCCCGGTCGTGTCGACGGCGGCCGTCGCCGACGACCCGGTAGTGATCGTCGGGATGGCGTGCCGGTTCCCGGGTGGTGTGTCGTCGCCGGAGGATCTGTGGCGGCTGGTGTCCGAGGGCGGGGACGCGGTGGGTGAGTTCCCGGCCGACCGTGGCTGGGATCTGGAGCGGCTCTACCACCCCGACCCCGAGCACCCGGGCACCTCGTCGACCCGTGCCGGTGGCTTCCTCCAGGAGGCCGGTCGCTTTGACGCGGACTTCTTCGGGATGAGCCCGCGGGAGGCGTTGGCGACGGATGCGCAGCAGCGGTTGCTGCTGGAGTCGGCGTGGGAGGCCATCGAGCGGGCCGGTATCGACCCGACAACTCTGCGGGGCAGCCAGACGGGTGTGTTCGCGGGTGTCATGTACAACGACTACGGACTCCTCCTCGACGGCCGCGAGTTCGAGGGCCTGCGCGGCAACGGAAGCGCGATGAGCATCGCGTCCGGTCGGGTTGCGTACACGTTCGGCCTTGAGGGGCCGACGGTGACGATCGACACCGCGTGTTCGTCGTCGTTGGTTGCTTTGCATCTGGCTGCGCAGGCGTTGCGTGGTGGTGAGTGTTCGTTGGCGTTGGCCGGTGGTGTGACGGTGATGTCGACGCCGACGACGTTTGTGGAGTTCTCGCGGCAGGGCGGGTTGGCGCCGGATGGGCGGTGCAAGGCGTTCGCCGATGGTGCGGATGGGGTTGGCTGGGCCGAGGGTGTGGGTGTGCTGCTGCTGGAGCGGCAGTCGGACGCGGTGCGTAATGGTCATCGGATTCTGGCGGTTGTCAAGGGTTCCGCGGTCAATCAGGACGGTGCGTCGAATGGGTTGACCGCGCCGAACGGTCCGTCGCAGCAGCGGGTGATCCGGCAGGCGTTGGCGGCTTCCGGGCTGTCGGCCGCAGATGTGGACGCGGTCGAGGCGCACGGTACGGGTACGACGTTGGGTGACCCGATCGAGGCGCAGGCGCTTCTTGCGACCTACGGTCAGGATCGTGAACGGCCGCTGCTGCTGGGCTCGGTGAAGTCCAACCTCGGCCACACCCAGGCCGCTGCCGGTGTCGCCGGTGTGATCAAGAGCGTGCTGGCGATGCGGCACGGTACCGTCCCGCGCACCTTGCACGTGGATGCCCCGTCCTCGCACGTGGACTGGTCGGCGGGTGCGGTGGAGCTGGTTCGCGAGCCGGTGCCCTGGCCGGACGCCAACCGCCCGCGCCGGGCCGCCGTCTCCTCCTTCGGCCTGAGCGGCACCAACGCCCACGTCATCCTGGAGGCGGGGTCAGAGGTCGAACAGGCGCCTGTGGCGGGCGAGTTCGGTGTACTGCCGTTGGTGGTGTCGGCTCGGTCGGAGGAGGCGCTGGACGCGCAGATCGCACGGGTGAGCGGGGCGTCAGTGGACGTCGCCTACACGCTCGCCGCCGGGCGTGCGCGGTTCGGGCATCGGGCGGTGCTGCTGGCGTCCGAGGAGGGCGTCAGCGAAGCGGCCCGGGGAGTAGCGGCCGAGGGCTTGTTGGCGTTCGTGTTCTCCGGTCAGGGCGCCCAGCGTCTTGGCATGGGGCGGGAGTTGTATGCCCGTTTCCCGGTGTTCGCGCGAGCCTTGGATGAGGTTCTGGCCGAGCTGGATCCGTCTTTGCGTGACGTGATCTGGGGCGAGGACGAATCGTCTTTGAATCGTACGGAGTTCACTCAGCCGGCGCTGTTCGCGGTCGAGGTCGCGCTGTTTCGGCTGGTGACGTCCCTGGGCGTCGCCCCGAAGTATGTTGCGGGCCATTCCGTTGGTGAGATCGCGGCCGCGCATGTCGCGGGTGTGCTGTCGCTGGCGGACGCGGCTGTGCTGGTGTCGGCGCGCGCGAGGTTGATGCAGGCGTTGCCCGAGGGCGGTCTGATGCTCGCGGTCGAGGCCACGGAGGACGAGGTCGCCCCGCACCTCACCGACGAGGTGTCCCTCGCGGCGGTCAACGGGCCGTCTGCGCTCGTGCTCTCCGGTGTGGAGGAGGCTGTTCTCGCGGTCGCCGCCGCCCTGCCCGACGGCCGGCGCACGACCAGGCTGCGGGTCTCGCATGCCTTCCACTCGCCGCTGATGGACCCGATGCTGGCGGACTTCACCCAGGCCCTGTCCACCATCACCTTCCATCCGCCGCGTATCCCGCTCGTCTCGAATGTCACCGGCACCCTCGCCGCCCCCGGCGACGTGTGCGACCCCGTCTACTGGGTCCGTCATGTCCGTGAGACGGTCCGTTTCGCCGACGGCATCCGCACTCTCACCGACCACGGCGTCACCCGTCTCCTGGAGATCGGCCCAGACGGAACCCTGACCGCCCTGATCGAGCAGACGGCGTCCGAGAACACCCTCGTCACCCCGATCCTGCGCAAGGACCGGCCCGAAGAGACAGCCGCCCTCACCGCCCTGGCCCGCCTCTTCACCCACGGCGTGCCGGTGGACTGGCCGTCCCTCTTCACCGGCACCGGTGCCCGTCTCACCGACGCCCCCACCTACCCCTTCCAACGCCAGAACTACTGGCCGGTCGGCGGGTATGTGACCGGTTCCGGGGACATGCGGGCCGCCGGGCTCGCGGCCGCCGAGCATCCGCTGCTCCGGGCAGCCGTGTCGCTCGCCGACTCGGAAGACGTGGTGTTGTCCGGGCGGCTGTCGTTGGCCACGCACCCGTGGCTGGCCGATCATGTCGTCTTCGGGCGGGTGGTCGTCCCGGGTACGGCCTTCGTCGAGCTGGCGGTGCGAGCCGGTGACGAGGTCGGCTTCGGGACCCTCGACGACCTCACCGTGTCCACGCCGCTCGTGGTCCCGGACGCAGGTGCCGTGCAGATTCAGGTGCGGGTCGCGGAGACCGATGACGCCGACCGCCGTGCGGTCACGGTGTACGCACGTCCCGACGCCGCCGCCGGAGACGCTCCCTGGACGCAGCACGCCGCCGGCGTCCTCTCCGACGAGCCGTCGCGGATCGAATGGTCCGATGCCGCGCAGTGGCCGCCGAACGGGGCGGAACCCGTCGAGACGGGTGACCTGTACGACGACCTGGCCGACGCCGGTCTCACCTATGGCCCGCTCTTCCAAGGACTGCGCGGTGTCTGGCGGCGCGGTGCCGAGCTGTTCGCCGAGGTCGGGCTGCCGACCGGTACCGACGCCGGCGGGTTCGGACTTCATCCGGCGTTGCTCGATGCCACGCTGCACGCCGTCGCCGCGGCCGGCGGAACGGGCGACCCCGCGCTGCCCTTCGCCTGGGAGGGCGTCTCGCTGCTGGCTTCCGGCGCGACCGAGGTGCGGGCCCGGCTGGTCCGGCGGGACGACCGGGACGCGGTCGCCGTCGACCTCGCCGACGCCGAGGGCCGCCCGGTGGCACATGTGGCCGCGCTGGTCGCCCGGCAGGTGACGAGCGAACAGCTCGGTGGGACGAGTGCGACGGCGGCCGGGTCACTGTTCCGGGTCGACTGGGCCGAGGTGCCGGAGACGTCGCTGGAGCTTCCGGCGGTTGCGCTGATCGGCTGCGGTGGGGCGTTTGGCGAGGTGGTGCGGGACGCCGTGGCCGACGTCCGCAGCTACACCGACCTGGACGGGCTGGCCGACGCCGACCGGTCGGTTCCGGGGCTGGTCGTGGCTGCCCTCGGCGCTGTGGGTGACACGGTGGCGGACATCGCCGGTCAGACGCATGCCGCCGTGGCGCGGGCCCTGGCCCTGGTGCAGACGTGGGTCGCCGAGGAACGGTTCCGCGGTGCGCGGCTGGCGGTGCTGACCCAGGGCCCGGCGGTGGTCTCCGCCGCTGTGCGCGGGCTTGTGCGGTCGGCTGCGGCCGAGTATCCGGGCCGGTTCGCGACGCTGGATGCCACGAACGCCGACGGCGACCAACTCGGCGCAGCCCTGCGCTCATTGGCCGCTGACGAGGTCGATGTCTCCGTCCGCGGCGATGTCGTCGTCGCACCTCGGCTGGTGCGTGTGGGTGGGGCGAGTGGTGTGGGGGTGGAGTGGGCCGGTCCGGGTGCCGTGGTGGTGACGGGTGGTACGGGTGGTTTGGGTGCGGTGGTGACCCGGCATCTGGTGCGGATGCATGGGGTGCGGGAGTTGGTGTTGCTGTCGCGGCGGGGGGTGGATGCGCCGGACGCGGGTGAACTCGTCGCTGAGCTGGGTGAGTTGGGCGCCCGGGTTGAGGTGGTGGCGTGTG
Source organism: Streptomyces sp. NPDC111802 (assembly GCF_055634335.1). Lineage (NCBI taxonomy): Bacteria > Bacillati > Actinomycetota > Actinomycetes > Kitasatosporales > Streptomycetaceae > Streptomyces > Streptomyces sp. NPDC111802. The sequence continues at coordinate 97,682 of NZ_JBVKCZ010000022.1, forward strand.
ATGTGGGTGATCGTGAGGCGTTGGCGGGTGTGCTGGCGGGGCGGTCGGTGCGGGGTGTGGTGCATGCCGCGGGTGTGCTCGACGACGGTCTCCTCGGGACCCTGACCCCTGAGCGTGTCGAGTCCGTACTGCGCCCGAAGGCGGACGCCGCCTGGCACCTGCACGAACTCCTCCCCGATGACACGCCGTTCGTCGTCTTCTCCTCCCTCGCCGGTGTGCTCGGCAGCGTCGGCCAGGCGGCTTATGCGTCGGCCAACGCCTTCCTCGACGCCCTGGTGACCCTGCGCCGGGACATGGGTCTGCCGGCGGTGTCCCTCGTGTGGGGCCCTTGGGAGCAGCAGGCCGGAGGCATGACGGCCGACCCGCGGCGGATGGCTCACACCGGCATCCCCGCGATCACGGTCGACCAGGGTCTGGGGCTGTTCGACGCGGCGCTGCGGAGTGGGGAGCAGGTGGTCCTGCCCGTTCCGCTCGATCTGCGTGCCGTGCGGGGCCTTGGCGAAGTGCCGTCTGTCTTCCGCGAGTTGGTGCGGTCGCGTCGTCGGGTGGTCGCTGCGGGTGGGCTGGTGCAGCGGCTCACCGGTCTGGACGAGGTGGAGCGGCGTGAGGTGCTGCTGGACCTCGTGCGGGGGCAGGTGGCGCTGGTGCTGGGGCACGAGAGCGCCTCGGGTGTTGACGCGTCCCGGTCGTTCCGGGATCTGGGCTTTGACTCGTTGCTGGCTGTCGAGCTGCGTAATGGGCTGCAGTCGGTGACGGGGCTGCGGTTGCCGGCGACGTTGGTGTTCGACTATCCGACGGTCGCGGTTCTGGCGGAGTTCCTGCTGGATGAGGCGCTGGGGGCGCGTGCGGCGGTCCAGGTGGCTCCCGTCACGGCGGTGGTCGACGACCCGGTGGTGATCGTGGGCATGGCCTGCCGGTTCCCCGGTGGTGTGTCGTCGCCGGAGGATCTGTGGCGGCTGGTCAGTGACGGTGTGGACGCGGTGGGCGAGTTCCCGGCCGACCGTGGCTGGGATCTGGAGCGGCTCTACCACCCCGACCCCGAGCACACCGGCACCTCGTCCACCCGTGCCGGTGGCTTCCTCGCGGAAGTCGGCCGCTTCGACCCCGAGTTCTTCGGGATGAGTCCGCGGGAGGCGTTGGCGACGGATGCGCAGCAGCGGTTGCTGCTGGAGTCGGCGTGGGAGGCGATCGAGCGGGCGGGTATCGATCCGACGGCCCTGCGGGGCAGCCAGACCGGTGTGTTCGCCGGCCTCATGTACAACGACTACGGCGTCCTGCTCTCCGGCGATGAGTTCGAAGGCTTCCGGGGAAGCGGCAGTTCCCCGAGCATCGCGTCCGGTCGTGTCGCCTATGCGTTGGGCCTTGAGGGCCCGACGGTGACGATTGACACCGCGTGTTCGTCGTCGTTGGTGGCTTTGCATTTGGCTGCGCAGGCGTTGCGTGGTGGTGAGTGTTCGTTGGCGTTGGCCGGTGGTGTGACGGTGATGTCGACGCCGACGACGTTTGTGGAGTTCTCGCGGCAGGGTGGGCTGGCGCCTGATGGCCGCTGCAAGGCGTTCGCCGACGGTGCGGATGGGGTTGGCTGGGCCGAGGGTGTGGGTGTGCTGCTGCTGGAGCGGCAGTCGGACGCGATACGTAACGGTCACCGGATTCTGGCGGTCGTCAAGGGTTCCGCGGTCAATCAGGACGGTGCCTCGAACGGGCTGACCGCGCCGAACGGTCCCTCGCAGCAGCGGGTGATCCGGCAGGCGTTGGCGGCTTCCGGGCTCGGCGCCCAGGACGTTGATGTGGTCGAGGCGCACGGCACCGGCACGACCCTCGGCGACCCGATCGAGGCGCAAGCCCTGCTCGCCACCTACGGTCAGGATCGCGAACGGCCGCTGCTGCTGGGGTCGGTGAAATCCAACCTGGGCCACACCCAGGCCGCCGCCGGTGTCGCCGGTGTGATCAAGAGCGTGCTGGCGATGCGGCACGGCACCGTCCCGCGCACCCTGCACGTGGATGCCCCGTCCTCGCACGTGGACTGGTCGGCGGGCGCCGTGGAGTTGGTTCGCGAGCCGGTGCCCTGGCCGGACGCCGACCGCCCGCGCCGGGCCGCCGTCTCCTCCTTCGGTCTCAGCGGCACCAACGCCCACGTGATTCTCGAAGTGCCCGTGGACACGTCGGAGCCCGGCACTGTTCAGCGTCCGCCCGTACTGCCGTTGGTGGTGTCGGCTCGGTCGGAGCAGGCGCTGGACGCGCAGATCGAGCAGCTGCGGGCGGGCGAGCCGTCCATGGACGTGGCCTACACGCTGGCCGCCGGTCGTGCGCGGTTCCGGCACAGGGCGGTGCTGCTGGCGTCCGCGGAGAGCGTCACCGAGGCCGGCAGGGGAGTGGCGGCCGAGGGGCCGTTGGCGTTCGTGTTCTCCGGTCAGGGTGCGCAGCGTCTCGGCATGGGGCGCGAACTGTACGACCGTTTCCCGGCGTTCGCTCAGTCCCTGGACCAGGTGCTGGTCGAGCTGGACCCTGCCTTGCGTGACGTGATCTGGGGTGAGGACGAGGAGGCCCTCAACCGTACGGAGTTCACCCAACCGGCTCTCTTCGCGATCGAGGTCGCCCTCTTCCGCCTGGCCGAGTCCCTCGGCGTACGGCCGGACTTCGTGGCCGGACACTCCGTCGGTGAGATCGCCGCCGCGCATGTCGCGGGTGTGCTGTCGCCGGCGGACGCGGCAGCGCTGGTGTCGGCGCGGGCGCGCTTGATGCAGGCGTTGCCCGAGAGCGGGCTGATGCTTGCCGCTGAGGCAACGGAAGCCGAAGTCATCCCGTATCTCACCGACGAGGTGAGCATCGCGGCTGTCAACGGCCCCACCGCCGTAGTGCTCTCCGGCGTGGAGGACGCCGTTCTCGCGGTGGCGGCCGCCCTGCCCGGCGACCGGCGCACGACCAGGCTGCGTGTCTCGCGCGCCTTCCACTCGCCGCTCATGGACCCGATGCTCGACGAGTTCCACGCGGCCGTCTCGGATCTGCACTTCCACGAGCCGCGTATCCCGCTGGTCTCCAACCTCACCGGCGCCCTCGCCACCCATGAGGAGTTGCGCGACCCCGGCTACTGGGTCCGTCACGTCCGTGAGACGGTCCGCTTCGCCGACGGCATCCGCACGCTCACCGACCAAGGCGTCACCCGTTTCCTGGAAATCGGGCCGGACGGCACCCTTGCCGCTCTGATCGAGCAGACCGCGCCCGAAGTCGCCGTCGCCGCCCCCCTCCTGCGTAAGAACCGCCCCGAAGAGACCGCCGCCCTCACTGCCTTCGCCCGCCTCTTCACGCACGGCGTCACCGTCGACTGGCCGTCGTACTTCGCGGGTACCGGCGCCCGTCTCACCGACGCCCCCACCTACCCCTTCCAACGCCAGAACTACTGGCCCGCCGTCACCGCATCCCTCCAGGACGCCGTGGCGCTGGGTCTGGAACCCGTCGGGCACCCCCTGCTCGGCGCGGTCGTGCCGTTGGTGGAGTCCGACGGGGTGGTGCTCGCCGGACGCCTCTCGGCAGGTACGCAGACCTGGCTCGCCGACCACGCAGTGCACGGCAACGTCCTGCTGCCGGCCACCGCCTTCCTGGACCTGGTGCTGCGTGCGGGTGACGAGGTCGGATGCGGCCGCGTCGAGGAACTGTCCCTCGGCATGCCCCTGATCCTCGGCCGGCGTGAGGCCGTACGGATTCAGATCGCCGTGGGTGCTCCGGACGAGGACGGCCGCCGCTCCGTCGGCGTTCACTCCCGCCCCGACACCGCCGACGAGGGTGCGCCCTGGACGCAGCACGCCTCCGGCACGCTCGCCGCGCAGGAGGGCGCCGAGCACACACTCGACGTGACGGCGTGGCCGCCCGCCGAAGCGCGCCCGGTGGATCTCGACGGCTTCTACGAGGCGCGGGCGGACGACGGTTTCGCGTACGGGCCGGTGTTCCAAGGTCTGCGCGCCGTATGGCGGCGTGGTGATGAGGTGTTCGTCGAGGCCGAGCTGCCCGAGCACGTGCCGACCGGCGGATTCGGACTGCACCCGGCTCTCCTGGACGCCGTGCTCCACGCCGCCGCCTTCACCGGAGGGGAGACCGAGGACGCGGGCAGCCTGCTCCCGTTCGCCTGGGAAGGCGTGTCCCTGCACGCGACCGGCGCCTCCACGGTGCGGGCCAGGCTCGTGCGCACCGGCACCGGCGGCATTGCCGTGACGGTCGCCGACGAGGACGGCAACCCGGTCGCGTCGGTGAGCCGTCTGGCCGTCCGCCCGGCCGACGACCGTCTCTCGGCGGGCCGGACGAGCAGCGACCTCTATCGGATCGTATGGACGCAGGTCGGCGGGGCGGAGCCCTACGGTGGCCCGCTGGCCGTCGTGGGCACCGGCGAGGAAGCCGCCCGGCTCGCCGAGGCAACGGGCGCCACCGCGCACGACGCTCTCACCTCCCTCACCGACTCATTCCCCGGCGCCGTCCTCGCCCTCGTCACGGCCGACGACGACACTCTCTCGACCCTGCACGCGGCAACGGCCCGCGTCCTGCGGCTCGTTCAGGAGTGGCTCGACCAGGAGAGGCACCCCGACGCCCGCCTCGTCGTGACCACCGCAGGCATGTCGGAACCGGCCCTCGGTGCCGTACGAGGCCTTCTGCGCACGGTGCAGAACGAACACCCCGGGCGGGTCAGCCTGTTGTCCGGGCCCGCCGAGAACGCGATCGACTCGGACCTGCTGCGCCGGGCGCTCGCTCTCGACGAGCCCGAAACCGCCGTACGCGAAGGCCGATTGGAGGCGCCCAGGGTCGTACGGTCCGCCGTGCCCGCCGAATCGACCGACCCCTGGACGGATGCAGGCCCGGTCCTGGTGACCGGCGGGACCGGCGGACTCGGTGCGGTCCTGGCCCGGCATCTCGTGCGATCTCATGGGGTGCGCGAGTTGGTGCTGCTGTCGCGGCGCGGTGCGGACGCGCCGGGTGCCGCCCAACTCGTCTCCGAACTGGAAGAGTTGGGTGCCGACCGGGTCGACGCGGTGGCCTGTGACGTCGCCGATCGCGACGCCCTGGCCGATGCCCTCGCCCATGCCCTGGCCGGGCGGCGGATCTCGGGCGTCGTCCACGCGGCGGGCGTACTCGACGACGGACTCGTCGGCGGGCTGACCCCCGAGCGCCTGCACGCCGTACTCGCCCCCAAGGCCGACGCGGCCTGGCACCTGCATGAACTCCTGCCCGACGTCCGGGCCTTCGTCCTCGTCTCCTCGGCCGCCGGTACCTTCGGCGGTACCGGACAGGCCAACTACGCCGCCGCCAACGCCTTCCTTGACGCCCTCGCCGAGCACCGGCGCACCCTCGGCCTGTCCGCCACGTCTCTTGTGTGGGGGCCGTGGGACCTCGACGGCACCGGAATGACAGGCGACCTCGCGCCTGCCGAACGCGAACGCCTCGCCCGCACCGGCTTCCCCGCCGTGACCCGCGAACAGGGGCTCACGCTCTTCGACGCCGCCATGGCCTGCGACGAGCCCGTCGTCCTCCCCGTTCCGCTCGACCTGCGCACGATCCGTGACCGCGGCGAGGTGCCCGCCATGCTGCGCGGGCTGGTGCGGTCGCGTCGTCGGGTGGTCGCTGCGGGTGGGCTGGTGCAGCGGCTCACCGGTCTGGACGAGGTGGAGCGGCGTGAGGTGCTGCTGGACCTCGTGCGGGGGCAGGTGGCGCTGGTCCTGGGCCATGAGAGCCCGGCAGGTCTCGACGACTCGCGGTCCTTCCGGGATCTGGGCTTCGACTCGTTGCTTGCTGTCGAGCTGCGCAATGGGTTGCAGGCGGCTACGGGGCTGCGGCTGCCCGCGACGCTGGTGTTCGACTATCCGACCGTGAGCGCACTCGCCGGGTTCCTGCTGGACGAGGTGCTCGGGGCACGTGCGGCGGCCCCAGTGACGTCGGTGGCGGCGGTGGCCGACGACCCGGTGGTGGTCGTGGGTATGGCGTGCCGGTTCCCCGGTGGTGTGTCGTCGCCGGAGGATCTGTGGCGGCTGGTGTCCGAGGGCGGGGACGCGGTGTCCGGCTTCCCGGAGGACCGGGGCTGGGACCTGGAGCGGCTCTACCACCCCGATCCGGAGCACCCGGGCACCTCGTCCGCCCGCGAGGGCGGCTTCCTGAACGGCGTCGGCGAATTCGACCCCGAGTTCTTCGGGATGAGCCCGCGTGAGGCGTTGGCGACGGATGCGCAGCAGCGGTTGCTGCTGGAGTCGGCGTGGGAGGCCATCGAGCGGGCCGGTATCGATCCGATGGCCCTGCGGGGCAGCCAGACCGGCGTCTTCGCAGGCGTCATGTACAGCGACTACGCCCACTTGCTGGCCGGCCCGGAATTCGAGGGCTTCCGCGGCAACGCCAGCTCCCCGAGCGTCGTTTCCGGCCGCGTCGCCTACACCCTCGGCCTGGAAGGACCCTCCGTCTCGATCGATACGGCGTGTTCGTCGTCGTTGGTTGCTTTGCATCTGGCTGCGCAGGCGTTGCGTGGTGGTGAGTGTTCGTTGGCGTTGGCCGGTGGGGTGACGGTGATGTCGACGCCGACGACGTTTGTGGAGTTCTCGCGGCAGGGTGGGTTGGCGCCGGATGGGCGGTGCAAGGCGTTCGCCGACGGTGCGGATGGGGTGGGCTGGGCCGAGGGTGTGGGTGTGCTGCTGCTGGAGCGGCAGTCGGACGCGGTACGTAACGGTCACCGGATTCTGGCGGTTGTCAAGGGTTCCGCGGTCAACCAGGACGGTGCCTCGAATGGGCTGACTGCGCCGAATGGTCCGTCGCAGCAGCGGGTGATCCGGCAGGCGTTGGCGGCTTCCGGGCTGAGTGCTCGGGATGTCGACGTGGTGGAGGCGCACGGCACGGGGACGACCCTCGGCGATCCCATCGAGGCGCAGGCGCTTCTTGCGACATACGGTCAGGATCGTGAACGGCCGCTGCTGCTGGGGTCGGTGAAGTCCAACCTCGGTCACACCCAGGCCGCCGCCGGTGCCGCCGGTCTGATCAAGTCGATCCTCGCCATGCGGCACGGCACTGTCGCCCCGACCCTGCACGTGGACGCTCCGTCGTCCCATGTGGACTGGTCGGCGGGTGCGGTGGAGCTGGTCCGGGAGTCGGTGCCCTGGCCGGACGCCGGCCGTCCGCGTCGCGTTGGCGTGTCCTCCTTCGGTCTCAGCGGCACCAACGCGCACGTGATTCTCGAACTGCCTGTGGACACGTCGGAGCCCGGCACTGTTCAGCGTCCGCCCGTGGTGCCGTTGGTGGTGTCGGCTCGGTCGGAGGAGGCGCTGGACGCGCAGATCGCACGGGTGGGCGGGGCGTCAGTGGACGTCGCCTACACGCTCGCTGTCGGGCGTGCGCGGTTCGGGCATCGGGCGGTGCTGCTGGCGTCCGAGGAGGGCGTCAGCGAAGCGGCCCGGGGAGTAGCGGCCGAGGGCTTGTTGGCGTTCGTGTTCTCCGGTCAGGGCGCCCAGCGTCTTGGCATGGGGCGGGAGTTGTATGCCCGTTTCCCGGTGTTCGCGCGAGCCTTGGATGAGGTTCTGGCCGAGCTGGATCCGTCTTTGCGTGACGTGATCTGGGGCGAGGACGAATCGTCTTTGAATCGTACGGAGTTCACTCAGCCGGCGCTGTTCGCGGTCGAGGTCGCGCTGTTTCGGCTGGTGACGTCCCTCGGTGTCACCCCGAAGTATGTTGCGGGCCATTCCGTTGGTGAGATCGCGGCCGCGCATGTCGCGGGTGTGCTGTCGCTGGCGGACGCGGCTGTGCTGGTGTCGGCGCGCGCGAGGTTGATGCAGGCGTTGCCCGAGGGCGGTCTGATGCTCGCGGTCGAGGCCACGGAGGACGAGGTCGCCCCGCACCTCACCGACGAGGTGTCCCTCGCGGCGGTCAACGGGCCGTCTGCGCTCGTGCTCTCCGGTGTGGAGGAGGCTGTTCTCGCGGTTGCCGCCGCCCTGCCCGACGGCCGGCGCACGACCAGGCTGCGGGTCTCGCATGCCTTCCACTCGCCGCTGATGGACCCGATGCTGGCGGACTTCGCGCAGGCCCTGTCCGGGATCACCTTCCATCCGCCGCGTATCCCGCTCGTCTCGAACGTCACCGGCACCCTCGCTACCCCCGAGGACGTGTGCGACCCCGCGTACTGGGTCCGCCATGTCCGTGAGAGTGTCCGTTTCGCCGACGGTATCCGTACCCTCACCAACCACGGCGTCACCCGTCTCCTGGAGATGGGCCCGGACGGCACGCTCACCGCCCTGATCGAGCAGATGGCGTCCGAGAACACCCTCGTCACCCCGATCCTGCGCAAGGACCGGCCCGAAGAGACAGCCGCCCTCACCGCCCTGGCCCGCCTCTTCACCCACGGCGTGCCGGTGGACTGGCCGTCCCTCTTCACCGGCACCGGTGCCCGTCTCACCGACGCCCCCACCTACCCCTTCCAACGCCAGAACTACTGGCCCGAGTCCGGAGCGGTCGCCGCACTGTCCGCCACCGCCGGCGGTCCCGCCGATCCGGCCGAGGCCGAGTTCTGGGAGGCCGTGGATGCCGCCGACGTGGACCGTCTCGCGACTCAACTCCACGTAGAAGCAGCCGCGTTGGACGATGTCGTGCCCGCGCTGTCCGCGTGGCGCGGTCGTCGGCGGATGCGGTCGGCCGTGGACGCGCTGCGGTTCCGTGAGACGTGGCAGGCACTCGGGGACGCCGTGGCGGTCGGGGTGCGTGACGGCGGGCCGTGGCTGGCTGTCGTACCGGAGGGGCACGGTGAGGGCGCATGGGTGCGGTCCGTCGTGGCCGCGCTCGGGGCGCGGACCATGCTCCTTGAGGTCGGGTCGGACGACGACCGGGACGACGTCGCGCGGCGGCTGCGGGAGACCGTGGCCGGACTCGACGACGCTGCCGGTGTCGCCGGTGTGGTGTCGTTGCTCGCGGCCGCGAGCGGCGTACGGGATTCCGGAGTTCCCGTTTCGGTGACCGGTACGGCCACTCTCGTGCAGGCTTTGGAGGAGTCCGGGCTCGACGCCCGGGTGTGGGCGGTGACGTGCGGTGCGGTGAGTGTGCCGGCCGCGGACGACGCTGAACGGGGACTGCCCGAGCCGGGGGTCGCCGCAGTGTGGGGACTCGGCAGGGTCATCGCGCTGGAGCATCCTGAGCGCTGGGGCGGCCTCGTCGATCTGCCGGAGCAACCGGACGAGCGGGCTCTGGGACGGTTCCTTGGCGTGCTGGCGCGCGCCGACGGTGAGGACCAGGTCGCCGTACGGGCGTCGGGTACGTACGGGCGACGGCTCGTCGCCGCGCCCGCCAATGAGCAGCCCGCCGCCGATGAGCAGCCCCCCGCCAGTGAGCCGTCCACCGACGACCGGCCCACCCCCTGGCGGCCCTCCGGCACCGTCCTCGTGACCGGCGGCACCGGCGCCCTCGGCGCGCACGTCGCGCGCTGGCTCGCCGAGAACGGTGCCGAGCGGCTCGTCCTCGTGAGCCGGCGTGGACCGGACGCGCCCGGTGCGGCGGCGCTGGAGGAGGAGCTGACCGCGCTGGGCGTCGGTGTCACGGTCGCCGCCTGTGACATCGCCGAGCGGGCGGCCGTAGCCGATGTACTGGCCGCCGTCCCGGACGAGGTGCCGCTCACCGCCGTCGTACACACGGCCGGTGTGCTGGACGACGGAGTGCTGCACGGTCTGACGCCGGACCGGTTCGACCCGGTGTTCCGGGCAAAGGTGGTCGCCGCCGAGGTCCTCGACGAGCTGACCCGGGACCGGGAACTGGACGCCTTCGTGCTGTTCTCGTCCCTCGCCGGTGCCGTCGGCAACCCGGGCCAGGCCAACTACGCCGCCGCGAACGCCGCGTTGGACGCGCTCGCCCGTCGGCGCGTCGCGGCCGGGCTGCCCGCCACCTCCCTCGCCTGGGGCGCGTGGAGCGGTGCCGGCATGGCCGCCGAGGGGCGGCTCGGGCGGCACGCCTCCGGAAGGGCGCTGGAGCCGGTGCTCGCGCTCGCGGCCATGGCGGAACTGGTCGGGGAGAGCCGGCCCGACACCGTCGTCGCCGATCTCGCCGACGCCGAACTGCTGGACGGCATGTTCGCGCTGCGGCACACCGCGTCCCTCACCACGCTGCCCGGTGCCCGGCAGATCGCGGCCGCCGCCCAGCAGGCCCGGCAGGAACGCGCCGGTGCCGCGGCCGAGTTGCGCACGCGGCTGCTGGCGGCGCGTGAGGGCGACCGGTTGCCGGTCGTGCTCGACGTGGTCCGTACGCAAGCCGCGGCCGTGCTCGGGCATCCCGGGCCGGACGCCGTCAAGCCGGAGCGGGCCTTCCAGGAGCACGGGTTCGACTCCCTCATGGCCGTCGAGCTGCGCAAGCGGCTCACCGTGGCCGTCGGTCTGCCACTGCCGGCCACCATGGTCTTCGACCACCCGACGCCGCTCGCGCTGGCCCGGCATCTGCTGGCGGAGGTGCTCGCCGAGGGCGACGGGGCCGACGTCGTGGCCACGGCCGCCGACGTGTCCGACGAACCGATCGCCATCATCGGCATGAGCTGCCGTTTCCCCGGTGGCGTCGACTCACCGGAGGCCTTCTGGGAGCTGATCTCCTCCGGTACGGACGCCATCGGCGAGTTCCCGGCCGACCGGGGCTGGGACGTGTCGGGGCTGTACGACCCGGACGCCGATCGCAGCGGGACGACGTACTCGACGCAGGGCGGATTCCTGGACGGGGCGGGTGAGTTCGACCCCGGGTTCTTCGGGATCTCCCCGCGTGAGGCGCTCGTGATGGATCCGCAGCAGCGGCTGCTGCTGGAGACCGCGTGGGAGGCCGTCGAGCGGGCCGGCATCGACCCGGGCACGCTGCGCGCCAGCCGCACCGGGGCGTTCATCGGCTCCAGCTATCAGGACTACGGCCGCGGTGCCGGCGAGGGCACCGAGGGCCATATGGTCACCGGGTCCAGCCCGAGCGTGCTGTCGGGCCGGCTGTCGTACGTCCTCGGGCTCGAGGGCCCTGCCGTGACCGTCGACACCGCCTGCTCGTCCTCCCTCGTCGCCCTGCATCTGGCCTGCCAGTCGCTGCGGGGCGGGGAGAGCACCCTGGCGCTGGCCGGCGGTGCGACGGTCATGACGACGCCGGACTCGTTCGTGGCGTTCAGCAGGCAGCGGGCGCTCGCCGCCGACGGACGCTGCAAGGCGTTCGGGGACGGCGCCGACGGCATGACCCTCGGTGAGGGCGTCGGGCTGCTGCTCGTGGAGCGGCTCTCCGACGCCGTACGCAACGGGCACCCCGTGCTCGCCGTGATCCGCGGCTCCGCCGTCAACCAGGACGGTGCCTCCAACGGCCTGACCGCCCCCAACGGCCCCTCCCAGCAGCGCGTCATCCGGCAGGCCCTCGCCAACGCCCGCGTCACCCCCGGCGACATCGACGCCGTCGAGGCACATGGCACCGGCACCGCGCTCGGCGACCCCATCGAGGCGCAGGCGCTGGTCGCGACGTACGGCAGGGACCGGGAGCCGGAGCGGCCGGTGTGGCTCGGCTCGGTGAAGTCCAACATCGGGCACGCCCAGTCCGCCGCCGGTGTGGCCGGGGTCATGAAGATGGTGCTGGCGCTGCGGCACGGTGTGCTGCCGCCCACCCTGCACGTCGAGACGCCGTCCCGGCACGTCGACTGGTCCTCCGGGGTGCTCCGGCTGCTGGACGAGGAGCGGCCGTGGCCGGTGGACGGGCGCCCGCGTCGGTGTGCCGTGTCCTCCTTCGGCATCAGCGGCACGAACGCGCACGCCGTGCTGGAAGAGGCGCCGACTCAGGAGCCCACGCCCGCCGCCGAGTCGACCACCGCGCCCCCGGTGGCCGGCGCCCTGCCCTGGGTGCTGTCCGCCCGTGCCCGCACCGCCCTGCGGGACCAGGCCGCCGCCCTCGCCGCGCAGGCAACGGCACGACCCGCCGACGACCCCGCCGACACCGGCCACGCCCTCGTCACCACCCGCTCCCTGCTCGACCACCGCGCGGTCGCCCTCGGCACCGACACCGCCGAACTCGCCGCCGCGCTGGGCGCGTTCGCCGGACAGGAGCCCGCCGCGCCTGTCGTGCACGGCGAGGCCGACGTCGACGGCCGTACCGTGTTCGTCTTCCCCGGCCAGGGCACCCAGTGGGACGGCATGGGCGCGCGGCTGCTGGACCTGTCGCCCGTGTTCGCCGAGCGCGTCGCCGCCTGCGCCCTCGCCCTCGACCCGTTCGTCGACTGGTCGCTGACCGCCGTACTCCGTCAGGAGCCCGGCGCGCCCGGACTCGACCGGGTGGACGTCGTCCAGCCCGTCACCTGGGCCGTGATGGTGTCCCTGGCCGCCGTGTGGGAGGCGTACGGCGTCCGCGCCGACGCCGTGATCGGCCACTCCCAGGGCGAGATCGCCGCGGCCGTCGTCGCGGGCGCGCTGTCCCTGAAGGACGGCGCGCGTGTCGTGGCGCTGCGCAGCCAGGCCATCGGCCGCACCCTCGCCGGACGCGGCGGCATGATGTCGGTGCCGCTGCCCGTCGCCGAGGCCACCGCCCGGCTGGAGCCGTGGGCGGACCGGCTGACCGTCGCCGCCGTCAACGGGCCCGGCGCGGTCGTGGTCTGCGGTGACCCCGAGGCGCTGGACGACCTGCACGGCCGGCTCACCGCCGACGGCGTGCGGGCCCGCAGGATCCCGGTGGACTACGCCTCGCACTCCGCCCAGGTGAGCGACCTGCACGACGAACTCCTCGACGTGCTCGCCCCCGTCCAGCCGCGCGAACCGCGCGTTCCGATGCTGTCCACGGTGACCGGGGAGTGGCTGGGGGACCCGGCCGCGGACGGCGGCACCGACGCCGCGTACTGGTATCGCAACCTGCGGCAGACCGTCCGCTTCGGCCCCGCCGTGGAGCGCCTCCTCGACACCCGGCACCGGGCGTTCATCGAGATCAGCGCCCACCCCGTGCTCACCCTGGGCGTCCAGGGCTCCGTCGACGGGGCGGGCGTCGCGGCGTACGTCGGCGGCACGCTGCGACGTGGCGAGGACGACGCGCGACGCGTACTGGCCTCGGTCGCGGAGGCGTTCGTGCGCGGCGTGCACGTCGACTGGACCGCCGCGTACGGCCGCGGTGCGCGGCGCCGGGTGGACCTGCCGACGTATCGCTTCCAGCACCAGCGGCTGTGGGTGCCGCCCGTGACTCCCGGCGCGGGCCAGGACGCGGCCGGTACGGAGGACGCCGCCTTCTGGAACGCCGTGGCGGAGTCCGACCTGCCGGGGCTCGCCCGCGACCTCGATGTCGCCGAGGACGCGCTGGCCGCCGTACTGCCCGGCCTCACCGCCTGGCGCAGGCGCCGCAGCGAGCGGTCCACGCTGGACGACTGGCGGTACAAGGTGCGGTGGGTGCCGCTGTCCGTGCCGAGCGGTACGGTCGCCGGACGCTGGCTCGTCGTCACCGCGGACGGCGACGACGGCGCGGACGTCACGGCCGCGCTCGCCGCGCACGGTGCCGAACCCGTGCGGCTGGTGCTCGACGACACCCACCTCGACCGTGCGGCGGTCGCCGCGCTGCTGCAGGACGTGGGTCTGACGGCCGACGGCGATACGGCCCCTGCCGCGGGCGTCGTCTCCCTGCTGGCCGAAGCCGAACAGGACTGCCCCGGCCACCCGGGCGCCGCCCTCGGCACCGCCCTCAACGTCGTCCTCGTCCAGGCGCTCGGCGACCTCGACGCGGACTGCCCGCTGTGGCTGCTGACCCGTGGCGCCGCCGCCACCGGGCGCGCCGACCGGGTCACCCGGCCCGTGCAGGCGCAGTCGGCGGGCATCGGCTGGACCACCGCACTGGAGCACCCCCGCTTCTGGGGCGGCACCGTCGACCTGCCCGACACCCTCGACGAGCGCGCGGCCCGCCGGCTCGCCGCCCTCCTCGCGGGCGGCGCGCACACCGCCGAGGACCAGCTCGCCCTGCGCGCCTCCGGGGTGTTCGCCCGCCGCGTCGTCCGCGACCGCACCGGCGACCGGGAGGCGAGTGGCGGCTGGACACCGCGCGGCACCGTCCTCGTCACCGGCGGCACCGGCACCCTCGGCCCGCACGTGGCCCGCTGGCTGTCCGCCCAGGGCGCCGAGCGGATCGTGCTGGTCAGCCGGCGCGGCCCCGAGGCGCCCGGCGCCGCCGAACTCGTCGCCGAACTAGCCGAATCGGGCACCGAGGTCACTGTCGCCGCCTGCGACATCACCGACCGGGTCGCCCTCGGCACCCTTCTGGACCGGCTGCGCGCCGACGGGCACACCCCGCGCACGGTGATCCACGCGGCTGCCGTCATCGAGCTGCACACCCTCGCCGACACCGATCTCGCCGCCGTCTCCCGGGTCCTGCACGCCAAGGTCGACGGCGCCCGCAACCTCGACGCGCTCCTCGCCGACGACGACCTGGACGCGTTCGTGCTGTTCTCCTCCGTCGCCGGCCTGTGGGGCAGCGGCCAGCACGCCGCGTACGTCGCCGGCAACGCCCACCTGGGCGCGATCGCCGCCGAGCGCCGGGCCCGCGGCCTGAAGGCGACCTCCGTGCACTGGGGCATCTGGGCCAACGAACTCGGCGTCGGCCGGGTCGCCCCCGACCAGGTGCGCCGCACCGGCCTGGTGTTCATGAACGCCGACCTCGCGCTCGCCGGGATGTGCCGCGCCCTGGACGACGACGAGGCGGTGCTCGCCGTAGCCGACGTCGACTGGGACCGCTACTACCCCGTCTTCACCTCCGTCCGTGAGACACGGCTGTTCGACGAGGTGCCCGAGACCCGGCGGGCCGTCGAGACCGCCGAGCGGCAACAGGCGTACGCCGAGGGCGAGTTCGCCGCCCGGCTCGCCGCGCTGCCGGCCGCCGAACGGGACCGGCTGCTGCTGGACACCGTGCGCGGGCAGGCCGCCGCCGTCCTCGGCCTCGGCGGGCCCGACGACCTGTCCGAGCGGCGCGCCTTCCGCGACGCCGGGTTCGACTCGATCACCGCCGTCGACCTGCGCAACCGGATCGCCTCCGCCACCGGGCTCACCCTGCCCGCGACCCTCGTCTTCGACCACCCGACGCCCGCGGCGCTCGCGGCGTTCCTGCGGACCCTCCTCGACGACACCGGCACCGGAACGACCGGCCCCGCCGTGCCCGTCGCCGTCACCGACGACGAACCGATCGCCGTCATCGGCATGAGCTGCCGCTACCCCGGCGGCGTCGACTCGCCCGAGGCCCTGTGGGACCTCGTCATGTCCGGCACCGACGCCATCAGCGGCTTCCCCGCCGACCGCGGCTGGCCCCTCGACGACCTCTACGACCCGGACCCGGACACCCCCGGCCGCACCTACGCCGTCCAGGGCGGCTTCCTGCGCGGCGCCGCCGACTTCGACCCGGTGTTCTTCGGGATCTCGCCCCGTGAGGCCCTCACCATGGACCCGCAGCAGCGCCTGCTGCTGGAGACGTCCTGGGAGGCCTTCGAGCGGGCCGGGATCGTGCCCGAGCGGATCCGCGGCAGCCGCACCGGCGCGTTCATCGGCGCCAGCTACCACGACTACCCGGCCGCCCACGGCGACACCGCCGACGGACACGCCGTGACCGGCTCGCTCACCAGCGTCCTGTCCGGCCGTGTCGCCTACCTGCTCGGCCTGGAGGGCCCGGCCGTCACCCTCGACACCGCCTGCTCCTCCTCCCTCACCGCACTGCACCTGGCCTGCCAGTCGCTCCGGGGCGGCGAGAGCGACCTCGCGCTCGCGGGCGGCGTCAGCCTCATGGCCACCCCGAACACCTTCATCGGCTTCAGCAGCCAGCGCGCCCTCGCCCCCGACGGCCGCTGCAAGGCGTACGGCGACGGAGCCGACGGCATGGCGCTCGCCGAGGGCGTCGGCATGGTCCTCGTCGAACGGCTCTCCGACGCCGTCCGCAACGGGCACCCGGTGCTCGCCGTCGTCCGCGGCTCCGCCGTCAACCAGGACGGCGCCTCCAACGGCCTCACCGCCCCCAACGGGCCCGCCCAGCAGCGCGTCATCCGTGCCGCGCTGGCCGGCGCCCGTCTGGAGCCGGGTGACGTGGACGCCGTGGAGGGCCACGGCACCGGCACCGCCCTCGGCGACCCGATCGAGGCACAGGCCCTGCTCGCCACATACGGGCAGGACCGCGAACACCCGCTGCTGCTCGGCTCGGTGAAGTCCAACATCGGGCACAGCCAGGCCGCGTCCGGCGTCGCCGGTGTCATCAAGATGGTCACGGCGCTGCGGTACGGCGTCCTCCCGCCGACCCTGCACGCCGACACGCCCTCCTCGCACGTCGACTGGTCGGCGGGCGCGGTGCGGCTGCTCACCGAGGCCACCGAGTGGCCGCGGACGGGACGGCCGCGACGGGCCGCCGTGTCCTCGTTCGGGATCAGCGGGACCAATGTGCACACCGTCCTGGAACAGGCCCCGGAGCAGGCCGGAACGCCTCAGGACCTGGCACCCGTCGGCCCGCTCCCGGTCCTCGTCTCCGCCCGCACCGACGACGCCCTGCGCGCCCAGGCCGCCCGTCTCCTCGCCTTCGCCGAGCAGCGCACCGACCTGCCGGTCGACCGCCTCGCCGCCGCCCTCGCCCTGCACCGCTCGGCCTTCGAACGCCGGGCCGCCGTGATCGCGCACGACCGGGACGATCTGCTGCGTGGCCTGCGCGCCCTGCGCGACGGACAGCCCGACCCCGCCGTGGTCCAGCCGGCCGCACCCGGCGCCGGACGGGGACGCGTCGCGTTCCTCTTCACCGGGCAGGGCGGCCAGCGCCTCGGCATGGGCCGTGAACTCTACGACCGCCACCCGGTGTTCGCCGACGCGCTGGACGCCGCCCTCGCCCACCTCGACACCGGGCTCGACGTACCGCTGAGGGACGTCATGTTCGCGCCCGAGGGCACCGCCGAGGCCGCGCTGCTGGACCACACCGGATACACCCAGCCCGCCCTCTTCGCCTTCGAGGTCGCCCTGTTCCGCCTCGTCGAGTCCTGGGGGCTCACACCGGACTACGTCGCCGGGCACTCCGTCGGCGAGATCGCCGCCGCCCACGCGGCCGGTGCGCTCGAACTGGCCGACGCCTGCGCCCTGGTGGCCGCCCGTGCCCGCCTCATGGCACGGCTGCCCGAGGGCGGCGCGATGGTGTCCGTGACGGCGACCGAGGACGAGGTGATGCCGCTGCTCGACGAGCGGGTGGCCGTCGCCGCCGTCAACGGCCCAGCCGCGCTGGTCCTGTCCGGCGACCAGGACGCCGTCGAGGCCGTTGCCGCCGCGCTCGCCGCACGCGGCCACCGCACCCGGCGGCTGCGGGTCAGCCACGCCTTCCACTCGCCCCGCATGGATGCCGTACTGGACGAGTTCGCCGCAGCCGTCGCCGGCATCCGGCCCGCTCCTGCCGTGCTCCCGCTCGTCTCCACCCGCACCGGCGACGTCATCACCGACGAGGAACTCGCCGGCCCCGACCACTGGGTGCGGCACCTCCGCGACACGGTGCGGTTCGCCGACGCCGTCACGAGCCTCACCGGCCGCGGTGTGCGGACGTTCCTGGAGATCGGCCCGGACGCCGTCCTCAGCGGCATGGCCCGCGCCGTCCTCGACGACGACCCCGCCACGGGCGAGTCCGCGGCCGTCGTACCGCTGCTGCGCCGCGACCGGGCCGAGGCCGTACAGCTCACCACCGCCGTCGCCGGCGCCCAGGTGCACGGCGTGAACGTCGACTGGGCGGCCTTCCTCACCGCGGTCGGCGTCCCCGACCACCAACTCGACCTGCCCACCTACGCCTTCCAACGGCAGCGCTACTGGCCCGAACCCGGCACCGCCGCACCGGCAGCCGCCGCCGATCCGGCCGACGCCGCCTTCTGGTCCGCCGTCGAACGCGAGGACACCGCCGCCCTCGCCGCACAACTCGGCCTCGACGCGGACACCGCCGGTTCGCTCACGCCCGCCCTCGCCGCCTGGCGCCGCAGCCGGCATGACCGGGCGCGTCTCGACGCCCTGCGCCACCACGAGGTCTGGCGGCCCGCCCAGCCCGCCACGGCCACCCTCACCGGCACCTGGCTGGCGCTGCTGCCCGAGGACATGGCCGACTCCGAGTGGGCCGACGGCATCCTCGCCGCACTCGGCACACCCGTCGTACGTGTCGCCCTCGCCGCCGACCGCACCCGGGCGGCCGCCCAACTCCGGGGCGTCGACGGTCCGTTCACCGGAGTACTGTCCCTGCTCGCGCTCGCCGGTGAGGACGCCGCCGCGCTCACCGCCACCGCCTGCCAGGCACTCGGCGACGCGCGACTCGACGCACCCCTGTGGTGCGTGACCCGGGGCGCGGTCTCCGTCCTCGGCGCGGGCGAGCCCGTGCGCGACCCCGCCCAGGCCGGGGTGTGGGGACTGGGCCGGGTCGTCGCGCTCGAACACCCCGGACGCCTCGGCGGCCTGGTGGACCTGCCCGACCGGGTCGACGCCGCGGCCGCGCGCCGGCTGCGGGCCGTCCTCGCGGGCGGCGACGCCGAGAGCGCCGTGCGTGACTCTGGCGTCTACGTCCGCAGGCTAGTCCGGGCCCCGCGCCGCGAGACCCCGGTGCCGGGTCATGGTCTCGCCGACCCGCACGGCACCGTCCTCATCACGGGCGGCACCGGAGCCCTCGGCGCCCACGCCGCGCGCCGCCTCGCCCGCGAGGGCGCCGGACACCTGCTGCTGCTCAGCCGCCGCGGCCCCGACGCCCCCGGCGCCACCGAGCTGCGGGAGGAACTCATCGCCCTCGGCGCCCGGGTCACCCTGGCCGCCTGCGACGCGGCCGACCGCGATCAGCTGGCCGCATTCCTCGCCGCCCTGCCCGCCGACGCGCCGCTGACCGCCGTACTGCACACGGCCGGCGTCGTCGAGGACCGCGTCCTGGACGCCCTCACACCGGACGACTTCACCGCCGTGCTGCGGGCCAAGGTCACCGCCGCGGAGCACCTCGACGCGCTCACCCGCGATCTGCCGCTGACCGCGTTCGTGCTGTACTCCTCGACGGCCGGTGTGCTCGGCGCCGCCGGACAGGGCAACTACGCGGCCGCCAACGCCCGCCTCGACGCGCTCGCCGCCCGCCGCCGCGCCGACGGTCTGCCCGCCACCTCCATCGCCTGGGGACCCTGGGCCGGATCGGGCATGGCCGCCGGAGAGGACATCGACCGTCGGCTGCGCCGCGCCGGACTCACCCCGCTCGACCCCGAACTCGGTGTCGACGCCCTGCTGGACGCCGTCGCACACGGCGAGACAGCCGTCACCGTCGCCGACGTCGACTGGTCACGCCTCGCCGCACTGCAGCCCGCCTCGGCCCCGCTGCTCACCGAACTCGCCGCGCCCGCACCGGCCGACGAACGGCTGGCCCAGGCGGACGAGGACGATCTGCGGTCCCGACTGGCCGCGCTGGTCCCCGCCGAACGCGGCCGGACCCTGCTCGACCTGCTGCGCACCCGCATCGCCGCCGTCCTCGGTCACGCCGACCCGCGGACCGTCGAGGCCGACTGGACCTTCCGCGACCTCGGCTTCGACTCACTGACCACGCTCGAACTGCGCAACGGCATCGCCACCGCCACGGGCCTCACCCTGCCCGCCTCCCTGATCTACGACCACCCCACCCCGCAGCACCTGGCCGACTTCCTCCTCGGCGAACTCCTCGGCGACACCGAGGAGTCCACGCCCGACGCCGTGGTGCCGCAGGCTCGCGCCGTCGCCGACGACCCGATCGCCGTCGTCGGCATGGGCTGCCGCTTCCCCGGCGGCGTCACCGGCCCCGAAGACCTGTGGCGGCTGCTCGCCGACGGCCGTGACGCCATCGGCCCCTTCCCCGACGACCGAGGCTGGGACCTCGCCGCGCTCGCCGCCGGCGGCTCCGCCACCCGCGAGGGCGGATTCCTCGACGGCGTCGCCGACTTCGACGCCGACTTCTTCGGCATCTCCCCGCGCGAGGCCCTCGCCATGGACCCGCAGCAGCGGCTGCTGCTGGAGACCTCATGGGAGGCCCTGGAACGCGCCGGCATCGACCCGACCGGCCTGCGCGCCACCCCGACCGGCGTGTTCGTCGGCACCAACGGCCAGGACTACGCCACCGTCCTACGGCGCGGCACCGCCGACGTCCAGGGCTACGCCGCCACCGGCAACACGGCCAGCGTGCTCTCCGGCCGGCTGTCCTACGTCCTCGGCCTCGAAGGGCCGGCCGTCACCGTCGACACCGCCTGCTCCGCCTCGCTCGTCGCCCTGCACTGGGCCGTGCGGGCGCTGCGCGACGGCGACTGCGGCCTCGCCCTGGCCGGCGGTGTGTCGGTGATGTCGGCGCCGGACGCCTTCGTCGAGTTCAGCGCCCAGGGCGGACTGGCCGCCGACGGCCGCTGCAAGGCGTTCTCGGCCGGCGCGGACGGCACCTCCTGGTCCGAGGGCGTAGGCGTACTCGTCCTCGAACGGCTCTCCGACGCCCGCCGCAACGGACACCGCGTGCTCGGCCTGATCCGTGGCTCCGCCGTCAACCAGGACGGCGCCTCCAACGGTCTCACCGCGCCCAACGGCCCGTCCCAGCAGCGCGTCATCCGGCACGCCCTCGCCGACGCCGCCCTGCGTCCCGCCGATGTCCAGGCCGTCGAGGCGCACGGCACCGGCACGACCCTCGGCGACCCGATCGAGGCCGAGGCCCTGCTCGCCGCGTACGGGCGGGACCGCGAACGGCCCCTGCTGCTCGGCACGGTGAAGTCCAACCTCGGCCACACCCAGGCCGCCGCCGGTGTCGCCGGGGTCATCAAGATGCTCCTCGCCATGCGCCACGGTGTCCTCCCGCGCACCCTGCACGCCGAGGACCCGTCCCCGCACATCGGCTGGACGCCCGGCGGCCTGACCCTGCTCTCCGAGGCGACCGAGTGGCCCGACGCGCACGGCCCGCGCCGCGCGGGTGTCTCCGCGTTCGGCATGAGCGGCACCAACGCGCACGTCATCGTGGAGCAGGCGCCCGAGGAACCGGCCAGTGCGCGGCCGGCCGACGACGCGGAGGGCGGGAACGAGTTCGTGGCCCCGTGGCCCTGGCTCGTCTCCGCCCGCACCGCCGCCGCCCTCGACGCCCAGCTCGGCCGGCTGCGTGCCGCGGACCTGAACGGGACCGCCGCCGACGTCGCGCTCACCCTGGCCACCGCGCGCGCCGCGCTCCCGCACCGCGCCGTCCTGCTCGCCGGACCCGACGGGATCACCGAGGTCGCGCGCGGCCGGGCCCGCGGCACGCGCGGCCCGCTCGCCGTCCTGTTCTCCGGACAGGGCAGCCAGCGCCTCGGCATGGGCCGCGAACTCCACGCCCGCTTCCCGGTGTTCGCCGACGCCCTCGACGCCGTACTGGCCCGTCTCGACCTCGAACTCGGCCGTCCGCTGCGCCCGTTGATGTGGGGCGACGACGAGGCGGCCCTCGACCGCACCGGCACGGCGCAGCCCGCGCTGTTCGCCGTCGAGGTCGCGCTGTTCCGGCTGCTGGAGTCCTGGGGAGCCGTGCCCGAGTACGTCGTCGGCCACTCGGTCGGCGAGATCGCGGCCGCCCACGTCGCGGGCGTCCTCAGCCTCGACGACGCCTGTGCCCTGGTCGCAGCCCGCGCCCGGCTGATGGACGCCCTGCCGCCCGGCGGCGCCATGGCCGCCGTACGCGCGAGCGAGGAGGACGTACGGCCGCTGCTCGGCGAGGCCGTCGCCGTCGCCGCCGTCAACGCGCCCGACGCGGTGGTGCTGTCCGGCGAGGAGAGCGAACTGAACGCCGTCCTCGACCGGCTCGACGCCGCGCGGGTCACCCGACTGCGGGTCAGTCACGCCTTCCACTCGCCGCTGATGGAGCCGATGCTCGACGAGTTCCGGGCCGCGCTCGACCGTCTCGACTTCCACCCGCCGACGCTCACCGTCGTCTCCAACCTCACGGGGCGGCCGGCCACGGAAGGTGAACTGGGCAGCCCCGACTACTGGGTGCGGCACGTCCGGGAGACCGTGCGGTTCGCCGACTGTGTCGCCGTGCTGCGGGACGCCGGTGTCGGCGCCGTCGTCGAGGCCGGACCCGACGCCGTGCTGTCCGGTGCCGTACGTTCCCAACTCGACGACGAAATCCCCGTGGTACCGCTGCTGCGGCGCGACGGCGACGAGGCGAGCGCCGCGCTGACCGCCCTCGCCCGGCTGCACACCGATGGCGTCCCGGTGGACTGGTCCGGCTTCTTCGACGGAACCGGCGCCCGCCTCGTCGATCTGCCCACCTACGCCTTCCAGCACCGCCGCTACTGGCCGCAGACCGCGCCGGTGGCCCAGGGAGACCCCGTGGAGGCCGAGTTCTGGCAGGCGGTAGAGGCGTCCGACCCCGCCGTGCTCGCCGCCGCCCTGGGCACCGACCTCGGTTCCGAGGCCACGGCCGCGCTGGCGAAGTGGCGTCATGGGCGCCGGGCCCGGGCGGCCGCCGACGAGCTCCTGTACCGGGCCGAGTGGGTGCCGGTTCCGCTGCCCGAGGCGCCCGGTGCCGGCTGCCGGCTGCTGCTGACCGGGGCCGGGGACGAGGCATGGGCCGATGCGGCGGTCGCGGCCCTGGGTGCCGACCGGCTGCGGCGGACCGACCTCGAGACGCCGGCCGATGCTGATGCCGCCGCCGAGCCGGTCGGCGTGGTGGCCCTGCCCGGCGCGGTCCGCGCCCACGGCCCCGACGGGCTGCTGCGCCGGCTGGAGCAGGCCGGCATCACGGCACCGCTGTGGTGCGTCACCCACCGGGGCGTCAGGACCGGCCCCACCGACCCCGCGCCGGACGTGGCGTCCGCGGCGGCCTGGGGCGCCGGACGTGTCGCCGCCCTGGAGAGCGCCCACCGGTGGGGCGGACTGCTCGACCTGGACACCGCCCCCGACGAGCGGCTCGACGCCCTGCTCGCCCTCGCCGACCAGGCCTCCGGGGAACGCGAACTGGCGCTGCGCGCCGATGGTTTGCTGGCCCGCCGTATCGTCCGCGCCCGTCCCGGCACCGACGGCGACGACTGGACGCCGCGCGGCACCGTGCTCGTCGTCGGCACCGGCCCCCTGGGCATGGCGGTGGCCCGCCGGGCCGCCCTCGGCGGCGCCGACCGTGTCCTGCTCGTCGGCCGCGCGCCCGCTCCCGACTCCGGCGACCGTGTCCTCGCCGGTACCGAAGCGGCGGCCCCGCTCACGGTCCACACCTGCGACATCGCCGACCGCACCGCCCTGACCGCACTTCTCGACAGCCCGGACGCCGCGGCACTCACCGCGGTCGTCCATGCCGAAGAGCCTCTCGGTCCCACACTCGACGAATCCCTCGCCGGAATACTGAACCTCGACGGCCTCGTCGCCGACCGCGACCTGGACGCATTCGTGCTGTTCGGCTCCGTCGCCGCCACCTGGGGCGCCCGGGGGCGTACCGCCGAGGCCGCCGCCGGTGCCGCCCTGGAGGCCGTGGCCGAGCGCGCCCGTGAGCGCGGTCTGCCCGCCGTGGCCATCGCCTGGAACGCCTGGGCCGGCACCGTCGAACCGTCCCTCGCCGGACACTTGAGGCTCAGCGGGATCCCGGCGCTCGACCCGAACACCGCGCTCGCCGCCCTCGACCGGGCCGTCGGCCTCGGCCTGCCCGCCGTCACCGCGGCCGGCGTCGACTGGACGACGTTCGCCCCCGCGCACACCACGAGCGGCGCCGCCACGGCCCTGTTCGCCGCCCTGCCCGAGGCCCGCGACGCGCTGGCCGCCGTATCCGACACCGAACCCGGCGACGACCCGGCCGCCCGTCTGCGCGACGAGCTCCGTGCGCTTCCCGGGACCGAGCGCGCCGACCGACTCCTGCGCCTCGTAAGGGAGAAGAGCGCTCTCGTCCTCGGACACGGCCAGGGCACCGCGGCAGCCGACGCCATCGAACCCGACCGCCCCTTCCGCGACCTCGGCTTCGACTCGCTGGCCGCCGTCGACCTGCGCGACCAGCTGGCCCGCGCCACCGGCCTGACGGTGCCCGCCACCGCCGTGTTCGACCACCCCACCCCGGACGAACTCGCCCGCCACCTGCTCACCGAACTCCTCGGCACCACCCGGCAGTCCGACCGCGAGGACACCGTCGCTCCCGTCGCGGCGACCGACGACCCGATCGTCATCGTCGGCATGAGCTGCCGCTACCCCGGCGGTGTCCGGTCCCCGGAGGAACTGTGGGACCTGGTCGTCGCGGGTGTCGACGCCACGGGCGACATGCCGCTCGACCGAGGCTGGGACTTCGACCGACTGCTGTCCGGCGGGCCCGGCGGCAGCGTCACCCGGCGCGGTGGATTCCTCGCCGACGCGGCCGACTTCGACCCCGGTTTCTTCGGCATCTCGCCCAACGAGGCGCTGGTGATGGACCCGCAGCAGCGGCTCGTCCTGGAGGCCGCCTGGGAGGCGCTGGAGCGGGCGGGCATCGACCCGACGGGGCTGCGCGGCAGTGACGCGGGTGTGTTCGTCGGCGGCACCAGCGGCGACTACCGGCTGCCGGACGACCTCGGCCGCTGGGAGACCGCGCAGTCCGGCAGCCTGCTCTCCGGCCGCGTCGCCTACAGCCTGGGGCTGCAGGGCCCCACGGTCTCCGTCGACACCGCCTGCTCCTCCTCCCTCGTGGCGCTGCACCTCGCCGTGCAGGCGCTGCGTGCGGGAGAGTGCACCGTCGCGCTGGCCGGCGGTGTGACCGTGATGTCGACCCCGGTCGGCTTCGTCGAGTTCACCGCCCAGGGCGCCCTGTCGGCCGACGGCCGGTGCAAGGCCTTCTCCGCCGACGCCGACGGCACCGGCTGGGCGGAGGGCGTCGGCATGCTCGTCGTGGAACGGCTCTCGGACGCGCGGCGGCTCGGGCATCCGGTGCTCGCCGTCGTGCGCGGCACGGCCATCAACCAGGACGGCGCCTCCAACGGCCTCACCGCGCCCAACGGCCCCGCCCAGCAGCGCGTCATCCGCCGCGCCCTCACCAACGCCGGACTGACCCCGGCCGGCGTGGACGCCGTCGAGGCACACGGCACCGGCACCAGCCTCGGCGACCCGATCGAGGCGCAGGCCCTGCTCGCGACGTACGGACAGGATCGTGAACGGCCGCTGCTGCTGGGCTCGGTGAAGTCCAACATCGGGCACACCCAGGCCGCTTCGGGTGTCGCGGGCGTCATCAAGATGGTGCAGGCGATGCACCGCGGACTGCTGCCGCGCACCCTGCACGCCGACACCCCGTCCCCGCACATCGACTGGGCCTCCGGCGCCGTACGCCTGCTGACCGAGGCCACCGACTGGCCGGCCACCGGCCGACCGCGCCGCGCGGGCGTGTCCTCGTTCGGCGCGAGCGGCACCAACGCCCACGTCGTCCTGGAACAGGCACCCCCGGCGCCGACCGAACAGCCCACGCCGGAGATACGGCACCCGCTGCCCGTCGTGCTCTCCGCCCGCACCCCCGCCGCCCTGCGCGACCAGGCCCGCCGACTGCTCGACCGGGTCACCGCCGGCCCGAGCCCGGCCGTCCCCGACCTGGCGTACGCGCTGGCCACCGGACGCGCCCTGTTCGAGCACCGCGCCGCCTTCACCGCCGCCGGCCACGACGACCTCACGACGGGCCTCACCGCCCTCGCCGACCCGTCCGGCACGGCCGACGCCCCCGGCGTCCTGCGCGCCGACGCCTCCCGCCCCGGCCGGGTCGCCTTCCTCTTCCCCGGCCAGGGCAGCCAACGCCTCGGCATGGGACGGGAGTTGTACGACACCCACCCGGCCTTCCGTGCCGCGCTCGACGAGGTGCTCGGCCACTTCGACCCGGTCGTGCGGGACGTGATGTGGGGCGACGACGAGGCGGCCCTCGACCGCACCGGTACGGCGCAGCCCGCGCTGTTCGCCGTGGAGGTCGCGCTGTTCCGGCTGCTGGAGCACTGGGGCGTCACTCCGGACTACGTCGTCGGACACTCCGTCGGTGAGATCGCCGCCGCTCACGCGGCGGGCGCGCTCACGCTCGCCGACGCCTGCCGGCTCGTCGCCGCCCGGGCCGGCCTCATGGACGGGCTGCCCGAGGGCGGCGCCATGAGCGCGGTGCAGGCCGCCGAGGACGAGGTCCGGCCGCTGCTCTCCGAGCGGGTGTCGTTGGCCGCCGTCAACGGTTCCGACGCGGTCGTCGTCTCGGGTGACGAGGACGAGGTGGCCCGCGTCGCCGGGCACTTCTCCGCCCTCGGCCGCCGCACCGGCCGCCTCCGCGTCAGCCACGCCTTCCACTCCGCGCACATCGAGCCGATGCTGGACGACTTCCGCACCCGGCTCACCGGACTGACCGCCACGGCACCCGCCGTCCCGGTCGTCTCCAACCTGACCGGGCGCCTCGCCGAAACCGGCACCGGCACCGACAGCGGCACCGGCGTCGGCTTCGGCTCGGTCGAGTACTGGGTGCGGCATGTCCGCGAGGCGGTCCGGTTCGCCGACGGCGTACGCACCCTGGCGGAGCGGCAGGTGTCGGTGCTGGTCGAGGTCGGACCGGGTGGCGTGCTGCTCGGCATGGCCGCTTCCGGCGCGGGCTCGTCCGCGCTCGCCGTGCCGCTGCTGCGGCGCGACCACGCCGAGACGGAGTCGATGACCACCGCCCTGGCCCGGCTGCGGCTCGCCGGTCTCGACGTGGACTGGGAGGCGTACTTCGCCGGTACCGGGGCGCGTCGCGTCGATCTGCCGACGTACCCCTTCCAGCACGAGCGGTTCTGGCCCGAGCACAGCCCCCGGCGGTCCGCACGGGGTGCGGACGGCGACTTCTGGACGGCCGTCGAGGAGGAGGACTTCGCCGAGCTCGGCGCCCGTCTCGATGTCGACGACGACGCCCTGGCCAAGGTGCTGCCCGCGCTGCTCGACTGGCGGCGCGGCCGTGACGCCGAGACCCGGATGGACGGCTGGCGGCACCGTGTGGTGTGGCGGCCGCTGTCCGGGCTCCCGGCCCGCCGCGTGACCGGCACCTGGCTCGCGGTGCTGCCCGCGTCCGGCGCCGACGACGCGTGGACGGACGCGGTCCTCGACGGGCTCGGCACGAGCGTCGTGCGGATGCGCGTCGACACCACGGACCGGGCCGAACTCGCCGACCGCATACGGGCGTTCGGCGGCGGAATCGACGGCGTGCTGTCGCTGCCGGCCTCGGACGACCGTGCCGTCGACGACGAGGCGCCCGCCGCAACGGTCGGGGCCGCCATCCTCGTCCAGGCGCTCGGCGACGCCGGACTGACCGCGCCCCTGTGGTGCGTCACGCGCGGCGCGGTGTCGGTCGGCGCGGCGGACGCGGCCCCGGCTCCCCGGCAGGCCGCCGTCTGGGGGCTGGGCCGGGTCGCCGCGCTGGAGTACCCGGACCGCTGGGGCGGCCTCGTCGACCTCCCGGCCGCGGTGCCCGACGCCCGCGAACTCACCGCCCTCGCCGGTGTTCTCGCCGGGCAGGACGGCGAGGACCAGGTCGCCGTGCGCGGTGGCACCGTCTTCGCGGGCCGTATCGTCCCGGCGCCCGGCGACGGACGTGACCCGGACGCCGCCTGGCAGCCTTCCGGTACGACGCTGATCACCGGCGGCACCGGCGCGCTGGCCGCCCATGTGGCGCGGCGACTGGCCAAGTCCGGTGCCCCGCACATCGTCCTCGCCGGACGCCGTGGACCCGACGCGCCGGGAGCCGCAGCCCTGCGCGACGAACTGACCGGACTCGGCGCCCGTGTCACGCTCGCCGCGTGCGACGTCGCCGACCGCAAGCAGCTCGGCGAACTGCTCGCCGCCATCCCGGACGACCTGCCGCTGACCGCCGTCGTGCACACCGCCGGCGTGGTCGACGACGGTGTCCTGGACCGGCTCACCCCCGAACGGTTCGGCACCGTCTTCCGCGCGAAGGCCGCCTCCGCGCTGCTCCTCGACGAACTCACCCGGGACAGCGACCTGGAGGTGTTCGCCCTGTTCTCCTCGGCGACCGCCCTCGTCGGCAACCCCGGCCAGGCCAACTACGCCGCCGCCAACGCCGTCCTGGACGCGCTCGCCGAACGGCGCCGCGCCGAGGGCCTGCCCGCCACGTCCATCGCCTGGGGCGTGTGGGGAGGCGGCGGCATGGCCGGGGGCGCCGCCGCCGAGGAGGCCATGCGGCGGGCCGGCATCGAACCCATGGACCCGGAGCTCGCCGCCGAGATGCTGTGCCGGCTCGTCACCGAACCCCACCCCACCGCCCTGGTGGCCGGTCTGGCCACGGACGCGTTCGCCGGATCCGCCACCGGACGCCCCCGCGCCCTGCTGCGCGGCCTGCCCGGTCACGACCGACCGACGGGCAGCGCCGAACGGACCGCCGAACCGGCCGAAGCCCTGCTGGACCGGCTCGCCGAGCTGCCCCCCGCCCGCCGCACCGAGGCCGTCCTGGATCTGGTGCTGGCGCGGGCCGCGGCCGTCCTCGGCCACCGTGACCCGGCCGCCATCGGCGCCGAACGCCTCTTCCGCGACCTCGGCGTGGACTCCCTCGGCGCGGTCGAGCTGCGCAACCGGCTCACCGCCGCCACCGGCCTGCCCCTCGCCGCCACCCTCGTCTTCGACCACCCCACCCCGCTGGCGCTCGCCCGGCACCTGACCGAACGCCTCGCCCCCGAGACACCCGACTCCCCGGCCGACACCCCCGAGGACGCCCGGATCCGCTCGGCGCTCGCCCGACTGCCCCTGGACCGGCTGCGCGAGAGCGGCCTCCTCGACGAACTCCTCACGCTGGGCGCGGACACCCCCGCGACCGCCACGGACCCCGAACCCGACGCCGACATCGACGCCATGGCGCTCGACGACCTCGTGCGCGCCGCACTCCAGGGCCACGGAGCCGGCCCCGACGAACCCACCGAACCCCATGACTCGTACGACCCGACCGACGAGTCCGCCGAGTGACGGAGCCAGTCATGACCACGACGCCCAGCGAGCAGGTCGTCCACGCCCTGCGGGCCGCCATGAAGGACGTCGACCGCCTGCGCAGGAAGAACCGGCAACTGGTCGCCGCCGCAGCGGAGCCGATCGCCGTCATCGGCATCGGCTGCCGCTACCCGGGCGGCGTGCGCTCCGCGGAGGACCTGTGGCGGCTCGTCGCCGACGGCACCGACGCGGTGTCCGCGCTGCCCGCCGACCGCGGCTGGGACCTCACCGCGCTGCGCACCGCCGGGGTCGACGAGCACGGCCACGAACTCAGCACCCGTGGCGGCTTCCTCGACGGTGTCGCCGACTTCGACGCCGCGTTCTTCGGCATCTCCCCGCGCGAGGCGCAGCGCATGGACCCCCAGCAGCGTCTGCTCCTGGAGATCTCCTGGGAGGCGATCGAACGCGCCGGTCTCGACGCCACCGCCCTGCGCGGCAGCCGCACCGGCGTCTTCATGGGCACCAACGGCCAGGACTACGCCCATCTGGTGCTGCGCTCCCTGGCCGACGCCGACGGCGAGGTCGGCAGCGGCATCGGCGCGGGCGCCCTCTCCGGAAGGCTCTCCTACACGCTGGGCCTGGAGGGCCCCGCGCTCACCGTCGACACGGCCTGCTCCTCGTCCCTGGTCGCCCTGCATCTGGCCTGCCAGTCGCTGCGCGGCGGCGAGAGCGGCCTGGCGCTGGCCGGCGGTGTCAACGTGATGGCGACGCCGGGACCGCTGATCGAGTTCAGCCGGCAGGGCGGGCTGGCCCGGGACGGCCGCTGCAAGGCCTTCGGCGACGGCGCCGACGGCACCGGATGGGCCGAGGGCGCCGGAGTGGTGCTGCTGGAGCGGCTGTCCGACGCCGAGCGCAACGGGCACGAGATCCTCGCCGTCGTGCGCGGCTCCGCCGTCAACCAGGACGGCGCCTCCAACGGCTTCACCGCCCCCAACGGCCCGTCCCAGCAGCGCGTCATCCGCGCCGCCCTCGCCGCCGCCCGCCTCACGCCCGCCGACATCGACGTCGTCGAGGCACACGGAACCGGAACCCCGCTCGGCGACCCCATCGAGGCGCAGAGCCTGCTCGCCACCTACGGCCAGGACCGCGAACGGCCCCTGCTGCTCGGTTCCGTGAAGTCCAACTTCGGCCACGCGCAGGCCGCTTCCGGCGTCGCCGGCGTCATCAAGACCGTCATGGCGATCCGGCACGGCATCGCACCGGCCACCCTGCACGCCGACACCCCCACCCGCCTCGTCGACTGGAGCTCCGGCGCGGTCGAGGTCCTCGGCACCGAGCGGCCCTGGCCCGACACCGGCCAGCCGCGCCGCGCCGGCGTCTCCTCCTTCGGTGTGACCGGCACCAACACCCACGTCATCCTCGAACAGGCCCCGCCCGCCGCCGACCCCGGGCCGGCGGCACCCGAGCGCACACCCGGCGCGCTGCCCTGGCTGCTGTCCGCGGCCACCCCGGCCGCCCTGCGCGACCAGGCCGAACGGCTGCGCACCCACCTCGCCCGCGAGGACGGCCCGCGCCCCCTCGACATCGCCTACTCCCTCGCCGTCACCCGCGCCGCCCTCGGCCACCGCACCGCCGTGGTCGCCGACGCCGACGACCACGCCCCCTTTCCGGCCGACCCCACCGGCCCGGGCACCGTCCACGGACAGCTCACCGGCCGGCCCAAGCCGGCCCTGCTGTTCTCCGGGCAGGGCAGCCAGCGGCTCGGTATGGGCCGTGAACTGCACGCCCGGTTCCCGGTGTTCGCGGCCGCGCTGGACGAGGCACTGGACTGCTTCGAGCCCGGCCTGCGCGAGGTGATGTGGGGCACGGACGACGCGCTGCTGAACCGTACGGACCACACTCAGGCGGCGCTGTTCGCCGTAGAGGTCGCGCTGTACCGGCTGCTGGAGTCGTGGGGTGTGCGCGCCGAGTTCGTCGCCGGACACTCCGTCGGTGAGATCGCCGCCGCCCATGTCGCGGGCGTGCTGTCCCTCGCCGACTCCGCCGCCCTCGTCGCCGCGCGCGGCCGGCTGATGGCGGCCCTCCCGCCGGGCGGTGTCATGGTCGCGGTCGAGGCCGGCGAGGACGAGGTAGGGCCGCTGCTGACGCCCGGCGTGGCGGTGGCGGCGGTCAACGGCCCGCGCGCCCTGGTGCTTTCGGGCTCCCAGGAGGACGTGGAGCGCGTGCTCGCGGCGCTGGGGGAGCGACGGCTCACCCGGCTCGCGGTGAGCCACGCCTTCCACTCGCCGCTGATGGACCCGATCCTCGACGACTTCCGCGAGGTCGCCGCAGGGCTGGCCTGGAACGCCCCGCAACTCGCCGTGGTCTCCGGGCTGACCGGCCGGATCGCCGAGCCGGCGGAGCTGTGCTCGGCGGAGTACTGGGTGCGGCACGTCCGTGAGACCGTGCGGTTCGCCGACGGCGTCACCGCGCTCGCGGATGCCGGGGCCACCGCCTTCCTGGAGGTCGGCCCGGACGCCGTGCTGTCCGCCGCCGCCCGCGCCTGTCTGCCCGAACGGGCCGTCGTGCAGCCCCTGTCGCGCCGGGACCGGGCCGAGGAGACCACGCTGGTCACCGGTCTCGCGGCGCTGCACGTCCATGGTGTCGCCGTCGACTGGGCCGCGTTCTTCGCCGGCACCGGCGCCCGCCGCGTGGACCTGCCGACCTACGCCTTCCAACGCGAACGGTACTGGCCGGCCGGCGGCGCCCATGCCGTGGACGTGTCCGGCGCGGGACTCGAAGCCGTCGGGCACCCCTTGCTCGGTGCCGCCATGCTGGTGGCGGGCTCCGACGACCTCGTGCTCACCGGCGTGCTCTGCACCGCCGCACAGCCCTGGCTGGCCGACCACCGCGTCGGCGGCATGGTGTTCTTCCCCGGCACCGGCTTCCTGGAACTGGCGATCCGCGCCGGGGACCAGGCGGGCTGCGCCCGCGTCGCCGAACTGACCCTCGCGGTACCACTGGTGCTGCCCGAGGAAGGCGCCGTCCAGGTCCAGCTGAAGGTCGGCGGACCGGACGGGACCGGGCACCGCGAGCTGTGGTTCCACGCCCGCCCCGCCGACCGGCCCGAGACACCCTGGACCCTGCACGCCACCGGACGGCTCGCCCCCGACCCGGCCGAACCGGCGCGCTTCGACGCCGGCGAGTGGCCGCCGCGCGACGCCCGGCCCGTCGACATCGCGGACCGCTACGACCGTTACGCCGCCTCCGGCCTGGTGTACGGCCCCGCCTTCCGCGGGCTGCGCGCCCTGTGGCGGCGCGGCGAGGAACTGTTCGCGGAGATCGCCCTGGACCCCAAGGTCCGCGACACGGGCGAGTACGGAGTCCACCCCGGCCTGCTGGACTCCGTACTGCACGCGGCAGCCCTGGACCACGACGCCGAACGCCTGCTGCCGTTCGAGTGGCGTGATGTGACCCTGCACGCCTCGGGAGCCGGGCTGCTCCGGGCGCGGCTGCTGCGCACGGGAGCGGACACCGTCGTGGTCGAGGCGGCCGACGCGCACGGCGCCCCGGTCGTCTCGGTCGCCGGCCTCACTCTGCGGGCCGCGCCGGACGACGCCACCGCGCCCGCCCGGCCCGACCCGGCCGGGTCGCTGTTCCGCCTGGAGTGGCAGAACCATGAGGTGCCGTCCGTCGCGCAGGGCACCTGGGCCCTGGTCGGCGAGGACCCGTTCGGGCTCGCCGCCCACCTGGACGGAGCCACGCACGTCCCCACGCTGGAGGCGCTGCCGGGTGAGCGTGCTCCGCGCCACTTGGTCGTCCCGGTGGCGGGACTCGGTCCCGGCGCCGCCACCCGCCAAGTGCTGGTCCTGCTGCAGGAGTTCCTCGCCGAGGACCGTTTCCGCCGGTCCCGGCTGCTGCTGGTGACGCGGGGCGCTGTCGCGGCGACCGACGCCGAGGACGTGACCGACCTGGGCGCCGCCGCCGTATGGGGACTCGTCCGGTCCGCGCAGGCCGAGAACCCCGGCCGGATGGTGCTGGTGGACACCGATGAGGCTTCCGCGGCGCTGCTGCCGGCCCTGCCCGCCCTGTTCGACGGCGACGAACCGCAGGCTGTCCTGCGGGACGGGGAGGTGCGGGTCGGACGGCTGGCCCGTGGGGCGGGCGCGACGCTGGTCCCGCCCCTGAGCGGGCCGTGGCGACTGGACGTGACCGACCGAGGGAGCCTGGACGGGCTCGCGCTGACGCCGTGTGAACAGTCAGAGTTGACGGGGCGTCAGGTTCGGGTCGCGGTGCGGGCGGCCGGGATCAACTTCCGGGACGTGCTCAGCGCGCTCGGCATGTACCCGGGCGAGGCCGGACTGCTGGGTTCGGAGGCGGCCGGTGTGGTCGTCGAGGTGGGGCCGCAGGCCGAGTTGTGGCGGCCGGGCGACCGGGTCATGGGCATGGTCGCCGGAGGCTTCGCGCCGAACGTCGTCGTGGACGAACGGCAGTTGACCGACGTGCCCGCCGACTGGTCCTGGGAGACGGCCGGTTCGGTGCCGCTGGTGTTCCTCACCGCCTACCGGGCCCTCGTCGACCTCGCCGGACTGCGACCGGGTGAGAAAGTCCTCGTGCACGCGGGCGCCGGTGGCGTCGGCATGGCGGCCGTCCAGCTCGCCCGGCATCTCGGCGCCGAGGTGTTCGCCACCGCCAGTGAGCCGAAGTGGCCTGTGCTGCGCGAACTCGGCCTGGCGGACGACCACATCGCCTCCTCGCGCGACACCGGCTTCGCCGAACGGTTCGCCACGGCGGCGGGGGAGGGGTTCGATGTCGTCCTGAACGCGCTCTCCGGTGAGTTCGTCGACGCCTCGCTACGGCTGCTCGGGCCGGGCGGCCGGTTCCTGGAGATGGGCAAGACCGATCTGCGCGCCGCGGACGCCATTCCCGACGGCGTCCGCTACGAGCCCTTCGACCTGGGCTGGGTGGAACCCGACGGCATCCGGCGGATACTGACCGCGCTCAACGCGCTGTTCGCCGACGGCGCCCTGCGGCCCCTGCCGGTGCGCACCTGGGACGTGCGGCGGGCCGCCGAGGCGTTCCGCTTCATGAGCCTCGCCCGGCACACCGGCAAGCTCGCGCTCACCCTCCCGCCCGCCCTCGATCCCGAGGGCACCGTCCTGATCACCGGCGGCACCGGCGGCCTCGGCAGCCTGCTCGCCCGCCATCTCGTCACCCGCCACGGCGTACGGCATCTGCTGCTCGCCGGCCGTCGCGGACCCGACGCGCCCGGCGCCCGCGAGCTGTGCGACGAACTCGTGGCGCACGGTGCCGAGGTCGGCCTCGTCGCCTGCGACCTCACCGAGCCCGGCGCCGTACGCGCCCTGCTGGCCGCCGTTCCCGCCGGGCACCCGCTGACGGCCGTCGTCCACACGGCGGGCGTCCTCGACGACGGCGTGCTGGACGCCCTCACCCCGGACCGGCTCGACACCGTGCTGCGGCCGAAGGCCGACGTGGCCCGGGAGTTGCACCAGCAGACCCGCGACCTGGACCTGTCGGCGTTCGTGCTCTACTCGTCCACCGCCGGTCTGATGGGCAGCCCCGGCCAGGCCAACTACGCCGCCGCCAACGCCTTCCTCGACGCGCTCGCCGAGCACCGCCGGGCCCACGGGCTGCCCGCGCTGTCGCTGCGCTGGCCCGGCTGGGCGCAGGACGGCGGCGGCATGACCGCCGACCTGACCGAGCGCGACCTGCGGCGCACCTCGGCCCTCGGGCTGCCGCCGCTGACCGCCGAGCAGGGCCTGGCCCTGTTCGACGCCGCGCTGGTCACCGACGCGGCCGCCCTCGCGCCGCTGCCCGTCGGCGGCGCCCCCCTGCCTCCGTCCGCCGCGGTGCCCGCGCTGCTGCGGGGCCTGGTCCGGCCCGGACGGCGTACCGCGGGCGGCGGGACCGTCACGCGCGGCGCGCTCGTCGACCGGCTCACCACGCTGCCCGCCGACGAGCGGCGCCGCCATCTGGTCGAACTGGTACGGGCCGAGGCCGCGGGCGTACTGGGTCACGGCACCAGCGAGGCCGTCGACGCCGACGTCGAGTTCCGCAGACTCGGCGTGGACTCGCTGACCGCGATCGAACTGCGCAACCGGCTGGCCGGCGCCACCGGCCTCCAACTGCCCGCCACCCTGGTCTTCGACTACCCCACCCCGCGCCGCCTCGCCGTCCACCTGCTCGGCGAACTCGTCGAGGAGGGCGTCGTCGGCGACGCCCCCGTCGCCCCGGCCGCGTCCGGCAGGGGTGCCCTGGACGAACCCCTCGCCGTCGTCGGCATGGCCTGCCGCTATCCCGGCGGCATCACCTCGCCGGAAGAGCTGTGGGAGTTCGTCACGGCGGGCGGCGACGCCATCTCGGGCATGCCCGACGACCGGGGCTGGGAGAAGCACACCGGCGTCGCCTCGGCCGACGGGGTGACCGGTGGATTCCTGCGCGGCGCGAGCGAGTTCGACGCGGCGTTCTTCGAGATCTCCCCGCGCGAGGCCGTGGCGACCGACCCACAGCAGCGGCTGCTCCTTGAGACCGCCTGGGAGGCACTCGAACGGGCCGACCTCGACCCGCACAGCCTGCGCGGCAGCCGCACCGGCGTCTTCGTCGGGCTCAGCGGACAGGACTACGGCACCCTCGTCATGCAGTCCTCCGTCGACGTCGAGGCCCACGCCACCACCGGCCTGAACACCAGCGTCGCCTCGGGCCGGCTGGCGTATGTGTTCGGCCTGGAGGGCCCGGCCCTGACCGTCGACACCGCCTGCTCGTCGTCCCTCGTCGCCCTGCATCTCGCCGGGCAGGCGCTGCGCGGCGGCGAATGCGGACTCGCCCTGGTCGGAGCGGTGACCGTGATGTCCACGCCGGTGGGCTTCGCCGGGTTCTCCCGGATGGGCGGGCTCGCGACCGACGGCCGCTGCAAGGCCTTCGGGGACGGCGCCGACGGGACCGGGTGGTCCGAGGGCGTGGCCGTCCTCGTCGTGGAGCGGCTCTCGGACGCCGTACGCAACGGGCACGAGGTCCTCGCCGTGGTGCGGGGCTCCGCCGTCAACCAGGACGGCGCCTCCAACGGCCTCACCGCACCCAACGGCCCCTCCCAGCAGCAGGTCATCCGCCAGGCCCTCGCCAACGCCGGGCTCAGCCCGGCCGACGTGGACGCGGTGGAGGCGCACGGCACCGGCACCACGCTCGGCGACCCGATCGAGGCCCAGGCCCTGCTCGCCACCTACGGCCCGGATCGCCGACGGCCGCTGCTGCTCGGCTCGGTGAAGTCCAACCTCGGCCACACCCAGGCCGCCGCGGGCGCCGCGGGACTCATCAAGACCGTGATGGCCATGCGGCACGGCGTCCTGCCCCGCACCCTGCACGCCGACCCGCCGTCCCGGCACGTCGACTGGTCGAGCGGGGCGGTCGAACTGCTCACCGAGAACGTCCCCTGGCCGGACACCGGCCGCCCGCGCCGCGCGGGTGTGTCCTCGTTCGGCATCAGCGGCACCAACGCGCACGTCCTCCTGGAACAGCCGCCCACCGCACCGGAATCGGGCCGCCCGACGGCCGCGCCCGCGCTGCCGTGGGTGATCTCCGCACGGACCGAGGCGGCCCTCGACGCCCAGATCGAGCGGATCCGGTCGGCCGCCGTCGGGCTCGACGTCCGCGACGTGGCCTGGACCCTGGCCGGCCGCGCCGACCTCGAACACCGTGCCGTCCTCCACGCGGACGGCACCACGGAACTCGCCCGCGGCCTGGCCGCCGACCGCCCCCTCACCGTCGTCTTCCCCGGCCAGGGCAGTCAGCGCCTCGGCATGGGACGCGAACTGCACGCCCGTTTCCCGGAGTTCGCCACCGCCCTCGACGAGGTCCTCCGCCACTTCGACACCGCCGTCCACGACGCGATGTGGGGCACGGACGAGGCGCTGCTCAACCGCACGGACCACGCGCAGTGCGCGGTGTTCGCCGTGGAGGTGGCGCTGTTCCGGCTGCTGGAGTCGTGGGGCGTCACCGCCGCCCATGTCACCGGGCACTCGGTCGGTGAGGTGGCCGCCGCCCACGTGGCCGGTGTCCTCTCCCTGGCCGACGCCTGCGCGCTGGTCGCGGCTCGGGGCCGGCTGATGGCGGCGCTGCCGCCCGGCGGCGTGATGGTCGCGGTCGAGGCGAGCGAGGACGAGGTACGGCCGCTGCTCACCGACGGCGTTTCCCTCGCGGCCGTCAACGGCCCCACCGCGGTCGTCGTCTCCGGAGCCGAGGACGAGGTGACCGCCCTCGTGTCGTCCCTCGGCGAGCGGCGGCACACCCGGCTCGCCGTGAGCCACGCCTTCCACTCCCCGCTCATGGAGCCGATGCTGGACGACTTCCGGCAGGCCCTCGCCGGGCTGGAGTTCCACGCACCCCGGCTCACCGTGGCGTCGGCCCTCACCGGCCGGCTCGCCGAGCCGGAGGAACTGCGCTCGGTGGAGTACTGGGTGCGGCACGCCCGGGAGACCGTGCGGTTCGCCGACGCGGTGGACGCCCTGCGCGCGGCCGGCACCGGCGCCTTCCTGGAGGTCGGCCCGGCGGGCGTGCTCAGCGGCCTCATCCTGACCACCGGACCGCGGGAAACCGTCGCCGCCCCGATGCTGCGCCGCGACCGGGGCGAGGAGGAGGCCGTGGTCGGCGCGATGGCCGCGCTGCACGTCGCCGGCGTCCCCGTCGACTGGCGCGCCCTGGCCGCGGGCACCGGAGCACGCCGAGTGGAGCTGCCGACGTACCCCTTCCAGCGGCAGCGGTACTGGCCCGACGGCGGCCCCGTCGCCCCGCCCGCGCCCCGCGCCGAATCGGCCCCCGCTTCCGGTGACGGGCTCGTCGCGCGGCTCGCCGCCCTCGGCCCGGACGAGCGCAAGCGGCACCTGCTGGGGCTGGTACGCGCCGAGACGGCCGTCGTGCTCGGGCACCGGGACCGCGACGAGATCGACCCCGACCACGAGTTCGGCAGGCTCGGCATGGACTCGCTCACCGCCGTGGAGCTGTGCCGCCGCCTGTCCACCGCCACCGGACTCCAGCTGCCCGCCACGCTGGTCTACGACTACCCGAGCCCGCGCCGGCTCGCCGCCCAGCTGCGGACCGAACTGCTCGACGACACCACCGCCGACCGGACCACCGCACCGGCCGCGCGCCCGGCCCAGGACGAGCCGCTGGCCATCGTCGGCATGGCCTGCCGATTCCCCGGCGACGTCAGCACCCCCGAGGAGTTCTGGGAGCTGATGCTCGCCGGCCGCGACGGCACCGGCCCCTTCCCGGACGACCGCGGCTGGGACCTCGACACCCTGCACGGCACCGGCCCCGGCAGCAGCGCCACCACCCGCGGCGGATTCCTGTACGACGCCGCCGACTTCGACCCGGCCTTCTTCGGTATCAGCCCCCGCGAGGCACTCGCGATGGACCCGCAGCAGCGGCTGCTCCTCGAGACGTCGTGGGAGGCCTTCGAACGAGCCGGACTCGACCCCGACGCGCTGCGCGGCAGCCGCACCGGCGTCTTCGTCGGCACCAACGGCCAGGACTACGTCCACCTCGCCACCCGCGCCCGCGAGGACATCGGCGGCCACCTCGGCACCGGCCTCGCCGCCAGCGTGATCTCCGGCCGGCTGGCCTATGTGTTCGGCCTTGAGGGCCCGGCCCTCACCGTCGACACCGCCTGCTCCTCCTCCCTCGTCTCACTGCACCTGGCCGCCCAGGCGCTGCGCGGCGGCGAGTGCGAACTCGCCCTGGCCGGCGGCGTCACCGTGATGACCACGTCGGTCAGCTTCGTCGGCTTCAGCATCCAGGGCGGCCTCGCGGCGGACGGCCACTGCAAGGCGTTCTCCGACGACGCCGACGGCACCGTGTGGTCCGAGGGCATCGGCATGCTGGTCGTGGAGCGGCTGTCGGACGCGGTGCGCAACGGGCACGAGGTGCTGGCCGTGGTGCGCGGCTCGGCCGTCAACCAGGACGGCGCCTCCAACGGGCTCAGCGCCCCCAACGGGCCCGCCCAGCAGCGCGTCATCCGCCAGGCCCTCGCCAGTGCCCGGCTCAGCCCGGCCGACGTGGACGCGGTGGAGGCACACGGCACCGGGACCCGGCTCGGCGATCCGATCGAGGCCCAGGCCCTGCTCGCCACCTACGGCCGCGACCGCGAACGGCCGCTGCTGCTCGGCTCGGTGAAGACCAACATCGGCCACACCCAGGCCGCCGCCGGAGTCGCCGGCGTCATCAAGTCCGTGCTCGCGCTGCGCCACGGCCGACTGCCGCGCACCCTCTACGCCGAGACGCCGTCCAGCCGTATCGACTGGTCCTCCGGCGCCCTGTCCCTGCTCACCGACACCACCGAGTGGCCCGAGACGGGTCGGCCGGCGCGCATCGCCGTCTCCGCGTTCGGGATCAGCGGCACCAACGCGCACGTCGTACTGGAGGCCGCACCCCAGCCGGAGCCGGAGACCCCCGCTCTGACCCCCTCGCTCACCCCGTGGCCGGTGTCCGCCCGCACCGACGAGGCCCTGGACGCTCACATCGACGCGCTGTCCGACTGGGCACGCGGTCGCGACCCGCTCGACGTGGGCCGCTCCCTGGCCGCCCGCTCGGCCCTCGCCCGGCGCGCGGTGCTCCTCGCCGACGGCGAGAGTGTGCGAGGCACCGCCACCGAACGCGTCACGGCTCTGGTGTTCTCCGGACAGGGCACCCAACGACCGGGCATGGGAAGGCAGTTGCACGCCCGCTTCCCGGTGTTCGCCGACGCCTTCGACGAGGTCCTCACCCATCTCCCGCCCGGCCTGCGGGACATCGTCTGGGGCGACGACCCCGAGGCGCTGCGCCGCACCGAGCACGCGCAGCCCGCCCTGTTCGCGCTCCAGGTCGCCCTGCACCGGCTCGTCGCCTCCCTGGGTGTGACACCGGAACACGTCACCGGACACTCGGTCGGCGAGATCGCCGCCGCGCACGTCGCGGGCATCCTGACCCTGGACGACGCCTGCGCCCTGGTCACCGCCCGCGCCCGTCTGATGGGTGAACTGCCGCCCGGCGGTGTCATGGTGGCCGTCGCCGCCACCGAGGACGAGGTACGGCCGCTCCTCACCGACGAGGTCGCCATCGGTGCCGTCAACGGCCCCTCCGCGCTGGTGCTGTCCGGCGCCCAGTCCGCCGTGCGGGCCGTGCTCGCCCGGCTCGGCGACCGCCGCACCCGCCGCCTCGAGGTCTCCCACGCCTTCCACTCCCCGCTGATGGACCCGATGCTGGACAACTTCCGGTCCGTCGCCGCCACGCTGACCCACCACCGGCCCCGCATCCCGTTCGTCTCCGCGGTCACCGGGGCCGCGGCCGGCGACGAACTCGCCTCGCCCGAGTACTGGGTCCGGCACCTGCGCGAAACGGTCCGCTTCGGCGACGCCGTCCGCGCGCTCACCGGCAAAGGTGCCGACGCCTTCCTGGAGCTCGGCCCCGACGGCGGCCTCACCTCCCTCGTCGCCGACCTCGCGCCCGACGCCGCCGTCGCCGTCCCGCTGCTGCGCCGCGACCGCCCCGAGGAGGCAGCGACGGTGAGCGCGCTCGCCGCCCTGCACGTCGAGGGCGTCACCGTCGACTGGACCGCCCTGTACGCCGGCACGGGCGCCCGGCGACTGCCCGACCTGCCGACCTATCCCTTCCAACGGCGCCGGCTGTGGCCCACCGCGTCGCTGCGCTCGGCCGACGCGACCGGACTCGGACTCGCCGCCACCGACCACCCCCTGCTCGGCGCCGCACTGCCGGTCGCCGGGGCCGGGGAACTGGTGCTCACCGGCACCCTCTCGCGCACCCTGCACCCCTGGCTCGACGGCAGCGCCGTGGACGGCGCGGTCCGGCTGCCCGGCGCCGCCCTCCTGGAGGCCGCCGTACGAGCGGGCGACCGGGTCGACACACCGCGCGTCGCCGAACTCACCCTCACCGAGCCGGTGACCGTGCCCGACCGGGGCGCGCTCCAACTCCAGCTCCGTATCGGTGCCCCGGGCGACGACGGCGACCGGCCCGTGTGGTGCCACACCCGGCCCACCAGCGAGCCGGACGCCGAGTGGACCGAGCACGCCCACGGCCGGCTCACCCCCGAGGAACCCGCCCCGGCACCGGACAGCACCCGGTTCGCCGCCGGCCAGTGGCCGCCGCCCGACGCCACCGAACTCGCCGTCGACGACCTGTACGACCGGCTCGCCGACGCCGGTGTCGAGCACGGCCCCGCCGCCCGCGCCCTGCGCGCCGCCTGGCGGCACGGCGACCACCTGTACGCCGAGGCGGCGCTGCCCAAGGAGGCCGGAGAACACGCCGGGTTCGGACTGCACCCCGTACTCCTCGACGCCGCCCTGCACGCCGCGCACCTCGTCACCGGGCCCGAGGAGACGGAGCCCGAGCGGCTGCTCGCCGCACGCTGGGGGGAGGTGTCCCTGCACGCCGTATCGGCCACCGAGCTGCGGATCCGGCTGACCGGCAGTGGCGACACCCGCGAACTGGTCGCCGCCGACCCCTCCGGCGCGCCCGTGCTCACCGCCCGCGCCGTCGGTCTGCGCCCCGCGGAGCGCCGCGCCGACGCCCCCGCCGCCGGACCCGACCTGCGCACCTCCCTGTTCCACCTGGACTGGGAGGAGCGTCCCGTCCCGGCGGCCACCGCCGACGCCCCTTGGTACGTCCTCGGCGACACCGACCTCGCCGTCACCCCTGACTCGCTGGGAGTACCAGTGAAGTCCCTAGCCGAACTGCGAGAAGGTGACGACGCGCGGACGCGGACGATCGCCGTCCCGCTCGCGGGCCGACTCGACGACGCCGTCGGAGCGGTCCACGAGCTCACGCACCGCGCGCTGACGCTGATGCAGGAGTTCCTCGCCGAGGACCGGTTCGCCCGCACCCGCCTGGTGTTCGTCACCCGGGGCGCGGTCGCACCCCACGGCGAGGAGGTCACCGACCCGGCCGCCGCGGCGGTCTGGGGCCTGGTGCGGTCCGCGCAGATGGAACACCCCGGCCGGTTCCTCCTCGTCGACGTCGACGGCGGCGCGTCCTCCACGGCCGTGCTGCCCGCCCTGCCGGACACCGACGAGGAGCAGTTCATGGTGCGCGACGGACGCGTGCGGGTGGCGCGGCTCGCCCGCGTGCCCGACGCCGCCACCACGCCCGCCGCCGGTCCGGCACGCTGGCGCGCCGACGGCACCGTGCTGATCACCGGCGGCACCGGTGGCCTGGCCCGCGTCCTCGCCCGGCACCTGGTCACCACGCACGGCGTACGGCACCTGCTGCTGGCGGGCCGGC
Organism: Streptomyces sp. NPDC111802; assembly: GCF_055634335.1. Taxonomy (NCBI): domain Bacteria; kingdom Bacillati; phylum Actinomycetota; class Actinomycetes; order Kitasatosporales; family Streptomycetaceae; genus Streptomyces; species Streptomyces sp. NPDC111802. The sequence goes on from NZ_JBVKCZ010000022.1 coordinate 139,747, forward strand.
GCGGCCCCGACGCCCCCGGAGCCGTGGAACTGCGCGACGAACTCGCGGCCCACGGCGCCCAGGTCACCCTGGCCGCCGCCGACGTCGGCGAACCGGACGACGTCGCCGCCCTCGTCGCCGGCATCCCCGCCGAGCACCCGCTGAGCGCCGTTGTCCACACCGCCGGCATCCTCGACGACGGTGTCCTGGACGCTCTCACCCCGGACCGGTTCGACGCCGTCCTGCGGCCCAAGGCCGACGCCGCCTGGCATCTGCACCGGGCCACCCTGGACCTCGACCTGGACGCCTTCGTCACGTACTCGTCCACCGCCGGTGTCGTCGGCAGCCCCGGCCAGGCCAACTACGCCGCCGCCAACGCCTTCCTCGACGCCCTCGCCCAGCACCGCGCCGCGACCGGACGGCCCGGCCACTCCCTCGCCTGGGGCCCCTGGGCGCACGGCTCCGGCATGACCAGCGGACTGAGCGAGGACCACATCCGGCGCATGAACCGCTCCGGCACCCCGCCCCTCGAACCCGAGCTGGGCCTCGCCCTGTTCGACGCGGCCACCGCACGCGACGACGCCCGGCCCGTGCTGATGCGCACCGCCGCCCGCGCCGGCGCGGCACTGCCGTTCGCCGGACCGGTGCCGCCCGTCCTTCGCGGGCTGATCGGCGGACGCCGCACCGCCGCGGGCCGCAACCGAGCCGCCGAACTCACCGCCCGCCTCGACGGACTGCGCCCGCAGGAGCGCACCCGGCACCTCACCGACCTGGTGCGGGCCGAGGCCGCGAGCGTGCTCGGCCATGACACACCCGAACAGATCGGCGCCGAGGAGGAGTTCTCCCGGCTCGGCTTCGACTCCCTGACCTCGGTGGAGATGCGCAACCGGCTCGCCGCCGTCACCGGGCTGCGCATCCCCGCCACCCTCGTCTTCGACCACCCCACGCCGCAGGCCGTCGCCGAGCATCTCGCCGAGCGGCTCGGCCGCGGCCCGACTCCACCCGCTGGCGCCCTGCACGCCGAACTCGACCGCCTGGACACCGCCCTGGCCACCGCGCTCGCCGCGGACGGCCTCGACCCGGCCGTCCGCACCGGCACCGCAGCCCGGCTGCGTGCGCTGCTCGCCCGGATCACCGACGACGCCGGCGAACGGCAGGAAGCGGACGACGACGTGCGCGAACGCATCGGCGCCGCCAGCGCCGAAGACCTCATCGCCTTCATCGACAGCGAGATCGGCCGACCCACCGACCGCTGAACCGGTCGCGACTCCCCACCGGTCTCCCACCGAGGAAAGGGCATTGACCATGCCGGACGAAGCAAAACTCGTCGAGTACCTCAGGTACGTCACCGCTGACCTGCACGAGACCCGGCGGCGTCTCGACGAGGCCGAGTCGGGGCGCCACGAGCCGGTCGCCGTGGTCGGCATGGCCTGCCGTTTCCCCGGCGGTGTCCGGACCCCGGAGCAGCTGTGGGAGCTGGTCGCCTCCGGCACCGACGCCATCACCGCCTTCCCCGCCGACCGCGGCTGGGACCTTCAGGGCCGCGGCGGCTTCCTCGACGACGCCGGCGGCTTCGACGCGGGCTTCTTCGGCATCAGCCCGCGCGAGGCACTCGCGATGGACCCGCAGCAGCGGCTGCTCCTGGAGACGTCGTGGGAGGCGTTCGAACGGTCCGGCATCGACCCGCAGACCCTGCGCGGCAGCCAGACCGGCGTCTTCGTCGGCACCAACGGCCAGGACTACGTCCGCCTCGTGCACACCGCGAAGGAGGACCTGTCCGGACACGCCGGCACCGGCCTGGCCGCCAGCGTGATATCCGGCCGCGTCGCCTATGTCCTCGGCCTGGTCGGCCCCGCGGTCACCGTGGACACGGCCTGCTCCTCGTCGCTGGTCTCGCTCCATCTCGCGGCGCAGGCGCTGCGCAGCGGCGAGTGTTCCCTCGCCCTCGCGGGCGGTGTCACCGTGATGACGACCCCGGCTGCCTTCGCCGGCTTCGACGTCCAAGGGGGCCTCGCGGCCGACGGCCGCTGCAAGGCCTTCTCCGACGACGCCGACGGCACCACCTGGTCGGAGGGCATCGGCGTCGTCGTACTGGAGAAGCTCTCGGACGCCGTGCGCAACGGCCGCCGCATCCTGGCCGTCGTCAAGGGCTCCGCGGTCAACCAGGACGGTGCGTCCAACGGGCTGACGGCGCCGAACGGTCCCTCGCAGCAGCGGGTGATCCGGCAGGCGCTGGCGTCGGCGGGGCTGTCGGCCGCCGATGTGGACGCGGTCGAGGCACACGGCACCGGGACCCGGCTGGGCGATCCGATCGAGGCGCAGGCGCTGCTCGCCACCTACGGTCAGGATCGTGAACGGCCGCTGCTGCTGGGGTCGGTGAAGTCCAACCTCGGGCACACCCAGGCCGCGGCCGGTGCCGCCGGACTCATCAAGGCCGTCATGTCCCTGCGGCACGGCGTCCTGCCGGCCACCCTGCACGTCGGCCGCCCCTCCAGCCACGTCGACTGGACCGAGGGCGCGATCGAACTCCTCACCTCCGCCACCGACTGGCCCGACACCGGGCATCCGCGCCGTGCCGGCGTGTCGTCCTTCGGTATCAGTGGCACCAACGCCCACGTCATCGTGGAGCAGCACATACCGGCCGACGCCGCCGCCGAACCGGAGCCGTCCACGGTCACCCCCGGTGTCGTGCCCTGGCTCGTGTCCGCCCGTACCGAGGACGCGCTGGACGAACAGCTCGACCGGATCCGCGCCCACGCCGGGGGCCGCCCGCCGCTGGACGTCGGATACTCCCTGGCCACCGCCCGGTCGGCCTTCGAACACCGCGCGGTGCTGCTCGCCGCGGGGGACCAGCCGGTCGAGGTGGCCCGGGGCGAGACACAGGACGGGCCGCTCGCCGTGCTGTTCTCCGGACAGGGAGCACAACGGCTGGGCATGGGCGGGGAGTTGTACGACCGCTTCCCGGTGTTCGCGCAGGCCCTCGACGAGGTACTGGCCGAACTGCCGCCCGAGGTACGGGAGGTGATGTGGGGCGAGGACGCGTCCGCGCTGGAGCGTACGGGTGTCGCACAGCCCGCCCTGTTCGCCGTCGAGGTCGCGCTCTATCGCCTCGTCGAGTCCCTGGGCATCACGCCCGACTACGTCGCCGGTCATTCGGTGGGTGAGATCGCGGCGGCGCATGTGGCGGGTGTGTTGTCGTTGCGGGATGCGTGTGTGCTGGTGGCGGCGCGGGCGCGGTTGATGGAGGCGTTGCCCGAGGGTGGTGCGATGGTCGCGGTGGAGGCGGCCGAGGACGAGGTGGTGCCGCATCTCGGTGCCGATGTGGCGCTGGCGGCGGTGAACGGGCCGCGTGCCGTGGTGCTTTCGGGCACCGAGGGGGGTGTCGAGCGGGTCCTGGCGGCGCTGGGGGAGCGGCGGCAGTCGCGGCTGTCGGTGAGTCATGCGTTCCATTCGCCGCTGATGGACCCGATGCTGGAGGAGTTCCGCTCTGCCATCGCCGGTCTTTCCTTCGGTGAGCCCGTGCTGCGGCTGGTGTCCAGCCTGGCGGGTGGTGACGGACGTTCCGTGGAGCACTGGGTGCGGCACGTCCGGGAGACGGTGCGGTTCGGTGACGGCGTCGGTGTGCTCGCTGACGCGGGGGTGCGGCACTTCCTGGAGATCGGGCCGGATGCCGTCCTGACGCCGCTTGTCGAGACGGCCGTGCCGTTGCTGCGGCGGGACCGTGATGAGGAGACGGCCGCCGTGACTGCGCTGGCCCGGCTCTACGCCTGCGGCGTCCCGGTGGACTGGCCCGCCCTCTTCGCCGGCACCGGCGCCCGCCGCGTCGATCTGCCCACCTACGCCTTCCAGCACGAGCGTTACTGGCCCGAGCCGGCCGATGCCGTGCTCCCGTCCGGTGACGGCGACGGTGTGGACGCCGACTTCTGGGCCGCCGTGGAGCGCGAGGACCTGGCAGCGCTCGCCGCTCGCCTGGACATCGGCACCGAGGCGCTCGGCGGTGTCGTGCCCGCGCTGTCCGCCTGGCGCAGCAAGCGCCGCGCCCGGTCGCTGTCCGACGCGCTGCGGTTCCGTGAGACCTGGCAGCCGCTGCGCACCACGGCGGCGGCCGGAGCGTCCGGCACCTGGCTGGTCGTCCTGCCCGCCGACGGGCCCGACACCGACGGGGCATGGCTGGACGCCGTGACCACCGCCCTCGGCCCCGACACCGTGTCCATCAGACTGAGCAAGCGTCCCGCGCGAGGCGAACTCGCCGAGGAACTGTCCCGGCTCGCCGCCGACGGCACCCGCTTCACCGGCGTCCTCTCCCTGCTCGCCGGGACCGACGCCACCCGGTGGACCAGCGTCCCGGTCGGCCTCGTCGACACCGCCGTACTGCTGCAGGCCATGGACGACGCCGGGATCCGCACCCGGATCTGGGCCGCCACACGTGGCGCGGTCGCCGTCTCGCCCGACGAGACCGTACGGCCCCTCCAGGCCGCGCTGTGGGGCCTGGGCCGGGTCGCGGCACTGGAGTACCCCGACCGGTGGGGTGGCCTGATCGACCTGCCCGGGGAACCGGACGAGGCCGCACTGCGCCGGTTCACCGCCCACCTGTCCGGCTCCGGCGAGGAGGACGAGGTCGCCGTGCGGGGCACCGGTGTCCTTGGCCGTCGTCTTGTCGCGGCGCCGGGTGCGGAACAGGCTCCGGTGTGGGAGCCGTCCGGGACCGTGCTGATCACGGGTGGTACGGGTGCGCTCGGCGCTCATGTGGCCCGGTGGGCGGCCCGGCATGGCGCGGAGCACCTGCTGCTGCTCAGTCGGCGTGGCCGACAGGCGCCCGGCGCCGAGGACTTGGAGGCCGAGCTGACCGCGCTCGGCGCGCGGGTGACCATCGCCGCGTGCGACACGGCGATCCGCGCCGAGCTCTCGGCTGCGCTGGAGGCGATCCCGGCCGACGTCCCGCTCACCGCCGTGGTCCACGCCGCCGGCGTCCTCGACGACGCCGTGCTCAACGGCCTCACCCCGCAGCGCTTCGGCGCCGTGTTCCGTGCCAAGGTCAGCCCCGCCTTGCTGCTGGACGAGCTGACCCGGGAGCACGGTCTGTCGGCGTTCGTGCTGTTCTCGTCGGTGGCCGGTGCGGTCGGCAACCCCGGTCAGGGCAACTACGCCGCCGCGAACACCGTGCTGGACGCACTGGCGCAGCGGCGCCGGGCCGAGGGACTGCCCGCCACCTCCGTCGCCTGGGGCGCCTGGGACGGCGGCGGGATGGCCGCGGGGATGACCGACGCGCTGCGCGAGACCGGCACCACCGCCCTGGAACCCGGGCTCGCGCTGGGTGTGCTCGCCGAACTCGCCGTCGACCCCGCACCCCTGACCGTCGTCGCCGACCTCCAGCAGCAGGACACCCTGCGGATGCTGTTCAGCATCCGGCCCTGCGCCTCCCTCAGCGCCCTGCCCGCCGCCGAGGAGGCCCGCACCGAGGCCCGCAGGCTCCGCGACGACACCCGCTCCGCCGCCTCCGTCCTGCGCCGCAAGGTGTACGCCGCCCCCGAGGACGAGCGTGTCCCCCTCCTGCTCGACCTGGTCCGCACCTACGCCGCCGGCGTCCTCGGCCACGTCGGAGCGGAGTCCGTGGACGCCGAACGCGCCTTCCACGACATCGGCTTCGACTCGCTGACGTCGATGGAGCTGCGCAACCAGCTCGCCCGCGCCACCGGTCTCTCGCTCCCCGCCAGCCTGCTCTTCGACTTCACCCGGCCCCGCACCCTCGCCGAGCACCTCGTCGCCGAACTCCTGGGCAGCCAGGACGAGTCGGACGGCCCGCTGCCCGCCGCCGAGCCCGCCGACACCGCCGAGGACCCGGTCGTCGTCGTCGGCATGGCGTGCCGTTTCCCCGGCGGCGTCCAGACCCCCGAGCAGCTGTGGGAACTGGTCGCCTCCGGCACCGACGCCATCTCCGCCTTCCCCACCGACCGTGGCTGGGAGATCCAGGGCGAGGGTGGATTCCTGCACGACGCCGCCGACTTCGACCCCGAGTTCTTCGGCATCAGCCCGCGCGAGGCCGTCGCCATGGACCCGCAGCAACGGCTGCTGCTGGAGACCGGCTGGGAGGCGTTCGAACGGGCCGGCATCGACCCGACCTCGCTGCGCGGCAGCCGCACCGGTGTGTTCGTCGGCAGCAACGCCGTCGACTACCACCACCTCCTCGCCCGCGCCAAGGACATGGAGGGCCGCGGCGTCATGCTCGCGGCCAGCGTCATCTCCGGCCGACTCGCCTACGTCTTCGGCCTCGAAGGCCCCGCGGTCACCGTGGACACGGCGTGCTCGTCCTCGCTGGTGTCGCTGCACCTGGCGGCGCAGGCGCTGCGCAGCGGTGAGTGTTCCCTCGCACTCGCGGGCGGTGTCACCGTGATGACCACCTCCGCCGCCTTCGCGGGCTTCCGCCACCACGGCGGCCTCGCCGAGGACGGCCGCTGCAAGGCGTTCTCCGACGACGCCGACGGCACCGGCTGGTCGGAGGGCGTCGGCGTCTTCGTACTCGAACGGCTCTCGGACGCCGTGCGGCACGGGCATCCGGTCCTCGCCACCGTGCGTGGCTCCGCCGTCAACCAGGACGGCGCCTCCAACGGGCTGACGGCGCCGAACGGTCCCTCGCAGCAGCGGGTGATCCGGCAGGCGCTGGCGTCGGCGGGGCTGAAGCCGGCCGAGGTGGACGCCGTGGAGGCGCACGGCACCGGGACGCGACTGGGCGATCCGATCGAGGCGCAGGCGCTGCTCGCCACCTACGGTCAGGACCGTGAACGGCCGCTGCTGCTGGGGTCGGTGAAGTCCAACATCGGGCACACCCAGGCCGCAGCCGGTGCCGCAGGACTCATCAAGGCGGTCCTGTCCCTGCGGCACGGCGTCGTCCCGCGCACCCTGCACGCCGACGTGCCCTCCTCGCACGTCGACTGGTCCATGGGCGCCGTCGAGATCGCCACCGCCAACACCGACTGGCCCGACACCGGGCACGCGCGCCGCATGGGCGTGTCGTCCTTCGGGATCAGCGGCACCAACGCCCACGTCGTCCTCGAAGAGGCGCCGGAGCCGGCCGCCGAGGAGCCGGAGACGGTGACCATCGTCCCGCGCGTGGTGCCCTGGCCCGTCACGGCCACCGGCGAGGGCGCGCTGGACGACCAGCTCGAACGGATCCGCGCCCACGCGGAGGGCCACGCGCCCGTGGACATCGGCCACTCCCTGGCCGTCGGCCGCTCCGCCTTCCCCCACCGTGCCGTCCTGCTCGCCACCGCCGACGGACTCACCGAGGCCGCGCGGGCGGTGGCCGAACCAGGCCCGCTCGCCGTGCTGTTCTCCGGTCAGGGAGCTCAACGGCTGGGCATGGGCCGGGAGTTGTACGGCAGGTTTCCCGCCTTCACCGATGCCCTGGACGCCGTACTCGACGAACTCGGTCCCGGAGTGCGGGAGGTGATGTGGGGCGAGGACGCGGCCGCGCTCGAGCGTACGGGTGTCGCGCAGCCGGCGCTGTTCGCTGTAGAGGTCGCGCTGTACCGGCTCGTCGAGTCGTTCGGGGTCAGGCCCAAGTATGTCGCCGGTCATTCGGTGGGTGAGATCGCGGCGGCGCATGTGGCGGGTGTGTTGTCGTTGCGGGATGCGTGTGTGCTGGTGGCGGCGCGGGCGCGGTTGATGGAGGCGTTGCCCGAGGGTGGTGCGATGGTCGCGGTGGAGGCGGCCGAGGACGAGGTGGTGCCGCATCTCGGTGCCGATGTGGCGCTGGCGGCGGTGAACGGGCCGCGTGCCGTGGTGCTTTCGGGCACCGAGGGGGGTGTCGAGCGGGTCCTGGCGGCGCTGGGGGAGCGGCGGCAGTCACGGCTGTCGGTGAGTCATGCGTTCCACTCCCCGCTGATGGACCCGATGCTGGAGGAGTTCCGCTCTGCCATCGCCGGTCTTTCCTTCGGTAAGCCTGCCCTGCGGCTGGTGTCCAGCCTGTCCGGCGGTGACGGACGTTCCGTGGATCACTGGGTGCGGCACGTCCGGGAGACGGTGCGGTTCGGTGACGGTGTCCGTGTGCTCGCTGACGCGGGGGTGCGGCACTTCCTGGAGATCGGGCCGGATGCCGTCCTGACGCCGCTTGTCGAGACGGCCGTGCCGTTGCTGCGGCGGGACCGTGATGAGGAGACGGCCGCCGTGACTGCGCTGGCCCGGCTCTACGCCTGCGGCGTCCCGGTGGACTGGCCCGCCCTCTTCGCCGGCACCGGCGCCCGCCGCGTCGATCTGCCCACCTACGCCTTCCAGCGGGCCCGGTACTGGCCCGAGGCCGCCGAAGCGGCACCGCAGGGGTCCGGCGTGGACGCCGAGTTCTGGGCGGCCGTGGAGCGCGCGGACATCCAGGCCCTCGCCGGACGCCTCGACGTGGCACCGGACGCGCTCGAAGCGATCGTCCCCGCGCTGTCCTCCTGGCGAAGCCGCAGCCGGGTGCGGACGACCGTCGACTCCTGGCGGCACCGCGAGACCTGGCAGCCGCTGACCACCCCGGCACCGGGACGCCGCGACGGCGCCTGGCTCGCGGTCCTGCCCGCCGACGGAGCCGTAGCGCCGTGGGCCCGCGCTGTCATCGACGCGCTCGGCCCCGACACCGCGACGCTCGTCGCGGACAACGCCGACCGCACCGAACTCGCCGAGCGACTACGGCAGTTCGCGCCCGACGATGTCGGCACACCTCATGTCACCCGTGTCGTGTCGCTGCTGGCCGCCGACACCACCACGCTCCCCGGCGACGTCCCCGCCGGGGCGCCCGGGACGGCGCTGCTCCTCCAGGCCCTGGACGACGCCGGACTCTCCGCGCCCGTGTGGGCCTTGACCAGCGGCGCCGTCACCACCGGTCCCTCGGACGGCCCTGCCGATCCCGCGCAGGCCGCGCTGTGGGGGCTGGGCCGGGTCGCGGCACTGGAGTACCCCGACCGGTGGGGTGGCCTGATCGACCTGCCCGGCGAACCGGACGAGCCCGCACTGCGCCGGCTCGTCGCCGTCCTCGCCGCGCCCGGTGACGAGGAGGAGGTCGCGGTGCGGGGCGCCGGTGCCTTCGGCCGTCGTTTCGTGCCGGTGCCGGGTGTGGAACAGGCGCCCGTGTGGGAGCCGTCCGGGACGGTGCTGATCACGGGTGGTACGGGTGCGCTGGGCGGCCATGTGGCCCGGTGGGCTGCGCAGCATGGCGCGGAGCATGTGCTGTTGCTCAGCCGGCGTGGCCGGCGGGCGCCCGGCGCCGAGGAGTTGGAGGCCGAGCTGACCGCGCTCGGCGCCCGGGTGACCGTCGCCGCGTGCGACACCGCCGATCGCGCGGAGCTGTCGGCGGCGCTGGGGGCCATCCCGGCCGACGTGCCGCTCACCGCCGTGGTGCACGCCGCCGGTGTGCTCGACGACGCGGTGCTGGACGGGCTGACGCCCGACCGGTTCACGGACGTCTTCCGGGCGAAGGTCCAACCGGCGCTGCTGCTGGACGAGCTGACGCGAGAGCACGGCCTGTCGGCGTTCGTGCTGTTCTCCTCGGTGGCCGGTGCGGTCGGCAACCCCGGTCAGGGCAACTACGCCGCCGCGAACACGGTGCTGGACGCGCTGGCGCAGCGGCGCCGGGCCGAGGGACTGCCCGCCACCTCCGTCGCCTGGGGTGCCTGGGGCGGCGGCGGGATGGCCGCCGGACTCCAGGACACCGAACGGTCCTCCGGAGCCGCACTGCTGGACCCCGTCGCCGCCCTCCACGCGCTCGCCGAGCTCGTCGCCGAGCCGCACCCCGTCACCGTGGTCGCCGACCTCCAGCATCCGCCGTTCCTCCAGGCTCTGTTCAGCCTCCGCCCCTCGCCCGCCCTGGCCGCGCTCCCCGCCGGCCGGGAAGCCCTGCGCACGGCCCGCACCTCCCGCTCCGCCGGTGAGGAGGCCCGCCGTGCGCTGCGGGACCGGGTGCACGCGACCACCCCCGGGGAGCGGCTGCCGCTGCTGCTCGACCTGGTGCGCACCCAGGCCGCGGCCGTCCTCGCCCATCCCGACCCCGCCGCGATCCGGCCGGACAAGCCGTTCCAGGACCTCGGCTTCGACTCGCTGACCTCGATGGAACTGCGCACCCGGCTCGCCCGCGTCACCGGCCTGCCGCTGCCCGCCGGTCTGCTCTTCGACCACCCGCGGCCCCGGGCCCTCGCCGAGCATCTCCTCGACACGCTGCTCGGCGAACCGGTCCCCGCGCCCGCACCGCTGCCCGTCGGCCGGACCGCCACCGACGAGCCCCTCGCGATCGTGGGCATGGCCTGCCGCTTCCCGGGCGAGGTGCGGTCCCCGGAGGACCTGTGGGAACTGGTCGTCGGCGGCCGGGACGCCATCGGCCCGTTCCCCGACGACCGGGGCTGGGACCTCGACGTCCTGGCCGGCTCGGGCCGTGGGCACAGCGCCACCGCCGAGGGCGGGTTCCTGCACGACGTGGCCGCGTTCGACCCCGAGTTCTTCGGGATCAGCCCGCGCGAGGCCCTCGCGATGGACCCGCAGCAGCGTGTTCTGCTGGAGACCACCTGGGAGGCCTTCGAACGGGCCGGCATCGACCCGCACACGCTGCGCGGCAGCCGCACCGGCGTCTTCGTCGGCACCAACGGCCAGGACTACGCCGAACTCGTCGCCCGGTCCGCCGAGAACATGGAGACCCACCTCGGCACCGGCCTCGCGGCCAGCGTCATGTCCGGCCGGATCGCCTACGTGTTCGGCCTGGAGGGCCCGGCGGCCACCATCGACACCGCCTGCTCCTCCTCACTGGTCTCCCTCCACCTGGCCGCCCAGGCGCTGCGCGGCGGCGAGTGCGAACTCGCCCTGGTCGGCGGCGTCACCGTGATGACCAGCTCCTCCAGCTTCTCCGGCTTCACCGCCATGGGCGGCCTCTCCGGAGACGGCCGCTGCAAGGCCTTCTCCGACGCCGCCGACGGCACCGGCTGGTCCGAGGGGGCCGGCGTCCTCGTCGTCGAGCGGCTGTCCGACGCCGAACGCCACGGCCACCGCGTCCTCGCCGTGGTCCGCGGCTCCGCCGTCAACCAGGACGGCGCCTCCAACGGGCTCAGCGCCCCCAATGGCCCCTCCCAGCAGCGCGTCATCCGCCAGGCCCTCGCCACCGCCGGACTCACGCCCGCCGACATCGACGCCGTCGAGGCCCACGGCACCGGCACCACGCTCGGCGACCCCATCGAGGCCGAGGCCCTGATGGCGGTGTTCGGCACACCCGACCGTGCCCGGCCGCTGCTGCTCGGCTCGGTGAAGTCCAACATCGGCCACACCCAGGCCGCCGCCGGAGTCGCCGGCGTCATCAAGACCGTCATGGCCCTGCGCCACGGCACCCTGCCGCCCACCCTGCACATCGAGACACCCTCGTCGCACGTCGACTGGTCGACCGGCCCGGTGACCCTGCTGGACCGGGCCGTCCCCTGGCCGGACACGGGGCGGCCCCGCCGGGCCGGCGTGTCCTCGTTCGGCATCAGCGGCACCAACGCCCACGTCGTCCTCGAACAGGCCGACCCCATCGCTCCCGCGACGGACGACGCGGCACCTCCCGCGCCGACCGAACGGCCGCTGCCCTTCGTGCTGTCCGCCCGGACGCCCGCCGCGTTGCGTGGCCAGGCCGCCGCGCTCGTCGCCGATCTCCACCACGACCCCGCCGACATCGCGTACTCACTCGCCACCACCCGGGCCGTCTTCGAGCACCGAGCCGTCGTCGTCGGCACCGGGCGGGACGAACTGCTCGCCGGGCTTGACGCGCTCGCTGCGGGCGACACGGTGACCGCGGGAATGGTGCGCGGCACCGCCGACAGCGAGGGCCGTACCGTGCTCGTCTTCCCCGGGCAGGGCGCCCAGTGGGCCGGCATGGGTGCCCGGCTGCTGGAGGAGTCCCCCGTGTTCGCCGCGCGCGTCGCCGAATGCGCCGCCGCCCTCGCCGAGTTCACCGACTGGTCCCTCATCGACGTCCTGCGCGGCGCCGACGGCGCCCCCACCCTCGACCGCGTCGACGTGGTGCAGCCCGCCACCTGGGCGGTCATGGTCGCGCTCGCCGCGGTCTGGGAGGCGCACGGCGTCACCCCGGACGCGGTGGTCGGACACTCCCAGGGCGAGATCGCCGCGGCCGTCGTCGCCGGGGCCCTGTCCCTGACCGACGGCGCCCGCGTCGTGGCGCTGCGCAGCCGGGCCATCGCCCGCCGGCTCGCCGGACGCGGCGGCATGATCGCGGTCCCGCTGCCCGCCGCCGACGTAGAACTCCGCCTCGCCGCGTGGGACGGCCGGCTGTCGCTCGCCGCGGTCAACGCCCCCGACGCCGTCGTCGTCAGCGGTGACGCCGAGTCGCTGGATGAGTTCTTCGACCGGCTCACCACCGAAGGCGTCCGCGTGAAGCGCATCACCGTCGACTACGCCTCGCACTCCGCCCATGTGGCCGACCTGCACGCCGACCTGCTCACCGACCTCGCGCCCGTCACCCCCCGCGCCCCGCGGATCCCGCTGCTGTCCACGGTCACCGGCGAACGCCTCGACACCGCCGCGATGGACGCCGAGTACTGGTACCGCAATCTGCGCCGGACGGTGCGGTTCGCCGACGCGGTGCGCGCGCTCCTGGACCAGGGCTGCACACGGTTCGTCGAGTGCTCACCGCACCCCGTGCTCACCGGCGCCGTCCACTCCTGCGCCGAGTCGGCCGGCACCCGCGCCGCCGCCGTCGGCACACTGCGGCGCGGCGAGGACGGCACGCACCGGGTGCTCACCTCACTCGCCGAGGCCTTCGTCCGCGGCGTCCCCGTGGACTGGACGGCATCGGGCGGCCACGACCGGGCCAGGGTCGTCGATCTGCCCACGTACGCCTTCCAGCGGCAGCGGTACTGGCCCACCGCCGCGCTCGCGACCACCGATGTGTCGGGCGCCGGGCTCGACGCCACCGGGCATCCGCTGCTCGGCGCCGCCGTCACCGTCGCCGACTCCGGCGACCTGGTCCTCACCGGCACCCTGTCCCTGTCCGCACAGCCCTGGCTCGGGCAACACCGCGTGTCGGGGGCCGTGTTCTTCCCCGGCACCGGATTCCTCGAACTCGCCGTGCGGGCCGCGGACGCCGCCGGCTGCGGCCGGGTCGACGAACTCACCGTCGCCGCCCCGCTCGTGCTGCCCGAAAGCGGAGCCGTCCAGGTGCAGGTCCGGGTCGGCGCCGCCGACGAGGACGGTCGGCGCGGCATACGGTTCCACTCCCGCCCGGCCGGCGGCGACGCACCCTGGCAACTGCACGCCGGCGGCGTCCTCTCCGGCGACCCCGTCACCCCGGCCCCGCTCGACACCACCGAGTGGCCGCCCGCCGGCGCCACCGAGGTCGATGTGAGCGACATCTACCAGCGCTACGCCCGCGCCGGGCTCGACTACGGGCCCGCCTTCCAGGGGCTGCGCGGCGTGTGGCGGCTCGACGACGACGCCTACGCCGAGGTCGTGCTGCCCGAGCCGGCCGGCGGCACCCAGGGCCTCGGACTGCACCCGGCGCTCCTGGACGCCGTACTGCACGCCGGCGTCCACGCGGGCGAGGAGAACCATGAGCGGACGCTGCCGTTCGGCTGGCAGGACGTCACCCTGCACGCCTCCGGCGCCACCGTGCTGCGCGCCCGCATCGTCCGCACCGGACCGGACACCCTCGCCATCACCGCGACGGACGTCGAGGGCGACCCCGTCGTCACCGTCGGCACCCTCACCCTGCGCGCCGGAACCGACCGGCCCGCCGCCACCCCGGCCGACGACCCGCGCGACGCGCTGCTGCACCTCGCGTGGGAACCCGCGCCGGGCGACCTGACGGCACCCGCGGGCGCCCGCTGGGCCGTCGTCGGCGACGACACGCACGGCCTCGGCCAGGCCCTGGCCCTGGCGGGCGAGAGCGTGGTCGCCTACGCCGAGACCTTCGCCGCCGCGATCGGCGAGGACGGCGACAACGGCCCCGTCCCGCACGGCTTCCTCGTCTCCGTCACCGGCGGCGAAGGACACGACGCCGTACACGACACCGTCGCGAGGACCCTGACGCTGCTCCAGGAGTGGCTCGCCGACCAACGGCTCGCCCGCTCGCGGCTGCTGCTCGTCACCCGCGGCGCCGTCGCCCCGGACGGCGGCGACCTGACCGACCCGGCCGCCGCCGCCGTCTGGGGTCTCGTGCGCACCGCCCAGTCGGAGAACCCGGGCCGCTTCGTCCTGGTCGACCTCGACGAGGCGGACACCTCCGCCATGGCCCTGCCCGCCGTGCTGATGGCCGAGGAGGAACAGTGGGCGGTCCGCGAGGGCCGGCTGCGCGTGCCCAGGCTCGCCCGGGTCACCGAGGACGAGACGGCCGAGCCAGCCCGTGGTATCGCCGACTGGAACCCGGACGGCACCGTCCTCATCACCGGCGGCACCGGCGGCCTCGGCGGCGAACTCGCCCGGCACCTGGTGACCCGGCACGGCGTACGCCATCTGCTGCTGGCGTCCCGCGGCGGCGAGGCCGCGCCCGGCGCCGACGAGCTGCGCGCCGAACTCACCGCCGCCGGCGCCTCGGTGACCGTCGCGGCCTGCGACATCGCCGACGCCGACGCCGTGGACGCGCTGCTCGCCGCCGTGCCCGCCGAGCACCCGCTGACCGCCGTCGTGCACACCGCGGGCGCCCTCGACGACGGGGTGCTGCCCGCCCTCACGCCGGAACGTGTCTCCGCCGTGCTGCGCCCGAAGGCCGACGGCGCCTGGCAGCTGCACCGGGCCACCCGTGACCGGGACCTCGCCGCGTTCGTCCTGTACTCGTCCGTCTCCGGCGTCCTCGGCAGCCAGGCCCAGGCCGGCTACTCCGCGGCCAACGCCTACCTCGACGCCCTCGCCGTGCACCGCCGCGCCCAGGGGCTGCCCGCCACCTCCCTGTCCTGGGGATTCTGGGCCCGCCGCACCGGCATGACCGCGCGGCTGACCGAGACCGACCTGCAGCGCATGGAACGCTCCGGCACCCCGCCGCTCGGCCTCGAATTCGGGCTCGCCCTGTTCGACGCCGCGCTCGCCCGCGACGAGGCCCACCTGGTGCCGCTGCGCATCGACCGGACGCGCGCCGGGAGCGACGTACCGCCCCTGCTGCGCGGCCTGTTGCGGGGAACCCGGCGCACCGCCGCCACCGCGACCCGGTCCTTCGCCACCCTCCGCGACCGGCTCGCCCGACTCGATGCCGCCGAGCAGCACAAGGCGCTGACCGACCTGATCGTGGAAACCTCCGCGGTGCTGCTCGGGCGGCGCGAGGAGGGGCCCCTGGACCCGGACCGCGAGTTCCTCACCCTGGGCTTCGACTCGCTCATCGCCCTGGAACTGCGCAACCAGCTCGGCGAGGCGCTCGGCCTGCGGGTGCCGACGTCCGCCGTGTTCGACCACCGCACACCAGCCCGGCTCGCCCAGTGGCTCCAGGGACAGCTCGCCGCCCTCGGCAACCGCGCCGCGGCCGGGCCCGGCACGCTCACCGCCAACGCCCGCGAGAACGCCCCGGACTCGGTGGTCAACCTGTTCTTCGACACCGTCAGGAACGGCAAGACCCTTGAGGCCATGCGGCTGCTGATGGCGGTCGCCGCGACCCGTCCCCAGGTCGAACTCACCGCCGAGGTGCCGGAGCTGCCGCAGCCCGTCACCCTGGCCGAGGGGTCCGCGCTGCCCCGGCTGATCTGCGTCAGCGCGCCCGGCGCCACCGGCGGCGTGCACCAGTACGCCCGGATGGCGGCACCGTTCCGCGGCAGCCGGCACGTCAGCGCGCTGCCCCTGCTGGGCTTCGCCGAGGGCGAGGCACTGCCCGCCGACAGCGAGGCCGCGGTACGGCTCATCGCCGAGAGCGCCCTGCTGGCCAGCGAGGGCGAACCGTTCGTCCTCGTCGGCTACTCCATGGGCGGCACCTTCGCCTACCGCGCGGCGGGCGTACTGGAGGAGACCTGGGGCATCCGGCCCGAGGGCCTGATCATGCTCGACACGCTCAGCCTGGAGTACAAGGCGGGGGAGGGCGTCGACTGGGACCTCTTCCACGAGAACTACCTCGCCGACATGGACAAGCCCGCCGTGAAGCTCGACAGCGCGCGGCTGTCGGCGATGGCGCAGTGGTTCCTGCGGATGACCACGGGCGGCGCGGAACGCTACAAGACCGGCGTGCCGAGCCTGCTGATCCGCTGCACCGCCTCCATGCCCGCGGTGAACCGCGGCGACGAGGCGCCGCCCGTGCCCGCCCACACCACCCGCATGATCGACGCCACCCACCAGACCCTCATCGCCGGGCAGTCCCACGAGACCGCCCGGCTCATGGAGGAGTGGCTGCGGACCCTGGAGTCCGAGGGGCGCTGACCCGCGTCGGCCCCGTCCGCGCACGGCACGACGAACGCCGTGCGCGGACGCCCGGGGGCGCCCTCGGGGAGCCGGGCAGGTCTAAGGAAAACCGAGACCGCCCCGACCTACCTTCCACAGCAGTCTCGTCGAGTGCTTGAACCATCGGAGGCGGTGCGGCATGACCATCCTGACCGGACTGGAGTTCCTCGACCTGCACGACCACCCGGTCGCCGCCGAGCCGATCGCGGTCGTCGCCATGGCCTGCCGGCTGCCCGGCGGTATCACCGACCCCGAGGGGCTGTGGGACCTGCTCCTGGCCGCACGCGACGCCATCGGCCCGCTGCCCGCCGACCGGGGCTGGGACCCGGACGCCCTCGACGGCCCGGACCGGGTCCGAGTACCCCGGCGTGGTGGATTCCTCGACGGCGTCGCCGACTTCGACGCCGGCTTCTTCGGGCTCTCACCCCGCGAGGCCGTCGCGACCGACCCCCAGCAGCGGCTGCTGCTGGAGACCGCCTGGGAGGCCGTGGAGCGCGCCGGCATCGACCCGCTGTCCCTGCACGGCACCCGCACCGGCGTCTACGTCGGCGTCAGCGGCGAGGACTTTGCCCTGGTCACCGCCCGCTCCGCCGACGACACCGCCGCACACGCCATCACCGGCACCGCACCCGGCGTGGCCTCCGGCCGCCTCGCGCACATCCTCGGACTGCGCGGCCCCGCACTGACCCTGGACACCGCGTCCTCCTCCTCGCTGACCGCCCTGCACTGCGCGGTCCGTGCCCTGCGCGCCGGCGAGTGCGCGCTCGCCCTGGCCGGCGGCGCCAACGTCCTGTCCACGCCGCGCAGCCTCGTCGGCTACGCCCGGCAGGGCGGCCTCGCCCCCGACGGCCGCTGCAAGCCGTTCTCCGCCGACGCCGACGGCACCGCCTGGGCCGAGGGCGCCGGGATCGTCGTACTGGAACGCCTCTCCGACGCCCGGCGATGCGGCCACCCCGTGCTCGCCGTGATCCGAGGCACCGCCCTCAACGCCGACGGCGCCACCGACCGGCTGACCGCGCCGAGCGGCTCGGCGCAGCGCGACCTGATCGCGCTGGCCCTCCAGGACGCGGGCCTCGGCCCCGGCGACATCGACGCCGTGGAGGCGCACGGCACCGGAACCCGTGTGGGCGACCCCGTGGAGGCCGAGGCGCTCCTCGCCGCCTACGGGCGCGAGCGCGAACACCCCCTGCTCATCGGCTCGGTGAAGGCCAACCTCGGGCACGCCCAGGCCGCCGCCGGCATCACCGGCGTCATCAAGACCGTCCTCGCGCTGCGGCACGGCGTGCTGCCCGCCACCCCGCACCTGTCCGAGCCCACGCGGGCCGTCGACTGGTCGGCGGGCTCGGCGCGGCTGCTGCGCGAGACCACCGACTGGCCCGCCACCGGCAGGCCGCGCCGCGCCGCCGTCTCCTCGTTCGGCATCGGCGGCAGCAACGCCCACGTGGTCCTCGAACAGGCCCCGCCCGCACCCGTCCCCGCCGAGGAGCCCGACAGCGTCCCGCACGTCGTGCCGTGGGTGGTCTCCGCGCGGTCCGCGAACGCCCTGGACTCGGCGGTCGCCCGACTGCGCGGCCTCGACCCCGTCGACGACCGGGGCCGGGCGGACATCGCCCTGTCGCTGGCCACCGGCCGGGCCTGCGCGCTGCCGCACCGCACCGTCCTGCTGGCCTCCGCCGACGGCACCCCGACCGCCGCGCGCTGCGTCGCCGAACCCGGCCCGTCGGCCGTCCTGTTCGCCGGACGGGGCGGCCCGCACGACGCCGCCCAGACCCTTGAACTCGCCCAGCGGTTCCCGGTGTTCCAACGGGCCCTCGACGCCGTACGCGACGCCTTCGACGGACTGCAGCCCGACCTCCTGGGTGACTCCACGGAGCCGGACCGCACCGCCGAACCCCTGCTGTTCGCCCATGAGATCGCCCTGTACCGGCTCCTGGAGTCCCTCGGCCGGACCCCCGCCTACGTCGCCGGCCACGGAGTCGGCGAGGTGGCCGCCGCCCATGCCGCGGGCGCGCTGTCCCTCACCGACGCCTGTCGTGTCGTCGCCGCCCGGGCCCGGCTGGCCGAGCGGCTCGCGCCCGCCGCCACCGTCGCCGTACGCGCCACTGAGGCCGAGGTGACACCGCTGCTCACCGCGAACGTCGCCGTCGCCGCCGTGGACGGCCCCGACCGGATCGTGCTCTCCGGCGCGGCGGACGAGGTGACCCGCATCGCCGACGCCTTCGCGGTCGAGGGACGCGCCACCACCGCGCTCCCCGCCCCACACGGACTGCACTCGCCCCTCGTGGCCGACGCCCTCGACGAGTACCGAGCCGCGCTCGCCGGCATCGAACCGCGTCCGCCCCGCATCCCGGTCGTGTCCACCGTCACCGGCACCCTGGCCACCGGCACCGACCTCGCCTCGTCCGGCCACTGGACGCGTCACGTCGGCGCGACCGTACGGTTCGCCGACGCCGTCACCGCCCTGCGTGACGCCGGCGTCCACACCTTCCTGGAGGTGGGCACCGACGCCACGCTGACCGCGAGCGTCGTGGACCTGCTCGCGTGGACCGGGGTGGTGACCGTCGCCGCCCAGCGCGCGGGCACCGACCCCGAGACGGCCCTGCTCACCGCGCTGGCCCGCCTCCATGTCACCGGCAGCGACGTGCACTGGGCCGCCCTGTTCACCGGCACCGGCGCCCGCCGCACCGACCTGCCCACCTACCCGTTCCAGCGCGAACGCCACTGGCCCACCCCGGCGGCCACGCCGGCCCAGGCGCCGGCCCATGAACGGCCCGCCGCCGAACCGACCGCACTGCGCGCCCTCACCGGCACACGCCGCGTCCGCGCGCTGCTCACCCTGGTGCGCACCGAGGCCGCCGCCACCCTCGGGCACACCGACCCCGACCGCGTCGAACCCCGCCTCGCCCTGCGCGCCCTGGGCCTCAACTCCTACGCGGAAGCCGAACTGCGCGTACGCCTCGGCCGGGCCACCGGTCTCGACCTGCCCGCCACGCTGTTCTACGACCAGCCGACCCCGGCCGCGCTCGCCGCCCGGCTCGCCGAGCACCTGGACGAGCACCTGGACGAGGCGCCGCGCTCGCTGCCCGAATGGCCCACAGCTTTCGAACAGGCCCTGCGCGAACTGCCCGAGGACCACCCCGCACGCCGTCGCGCCGTGCACCGCCTGGAGTCCCTGCTGTCCGACCTCGGCCCCCGCGCCCCGCACACCGCACCGGGCCGCCGCATCAACGGCACCCACGGCACCAATGGCGCCCACGCCGCCAACGGCACGCCTCGTGCCGGCGCCGCGACGGACGCCGCCGACATCGCCGCCGCCCCCGTCGACCGTCTCCTGGACCTCATCGACCAGGAGTTCCCGATCGACAAGGAGTTCCCGGTCCGCTGACCGGCGACCCCACCCTCACCGGTGGTCCGCCCACCACCTCGCAGGCCGCCAATCCCCCGCAGGCCACGAACGCCCGCCGACGCGATGGGACATCCCGTGCAGGAAGAGCAGCAGGACACAATCGTCGACTACCTCCGACGGGTCACGGCGGAGCTGCGCCGTGCCCACCGGCGCATCGAGGAACTCGAGACGGACCGCGCCCCCGGGGCCCCCGCCGACGACCCCGTCGCCGTCGTCGGCATGGGCTGCCGCCTGCCCGGAGACATCGGCTCACCCGACGACCTGTGGCGGCTGGTCGACTCCGGCGGGGACGCCGTCACCGCCTTCCCGGCGGACCGCGGCTGGGACCTGACCGCGCTGCTCGCCGAGAGCACCGCGCGCGGCGGCGGGTTCCTCACCGGGGCGGACACCTTCGACGCGGAGTTCTTCGGCATCTCGCCGCGCGAGGCGGCCACGATGGACCCGCAGCAGCGGCTGTTCCTCGAAGTCGCCTGGGAGGCACTGGAACACGCCGGCATCGACCCGCTGTCCCTGCGCGGCAGCCGCACGGGCGTGTACGCGGGCACCTACCAGTGGGACTCCGGGCGCCCCGGACCCGGCGACGGCGCCGGCCACGTCATGACCGGGACCGCCTCCAGCGTGCTGTCCGGCCGGCTCGCCTACGTCCTCGGTCTCGAAGGTCCGGCCGTCACCGTCGACACGGCCTGCTCCTCCTCGCTGGTCGCCCTGCACACCGCCGTCCAGGCCCTGCGGACCGGGGAGAGCGAACTGGCCGTGGTCGGCGGTGTCACGGTGATGTCCGACCCGGCCCTGTTCACCGAGTTCAGCAGACAGGGCGGACTGGCCCCCGACGGTCGCTGCAAGGCCTTCTCGGCCGCCGCCGACGGCACCGGCTGGTCCGAGGGCGTCGCCGTCCTCGTCGTGGAGCGGCTGTCCGACGCCCGCCGCCACGGCCACCCGGTCCTGGCGCTCGTACGGGGCACCGCCGTCAACTCCGACGGCGCCTCCAACGGCCTCACCGCCCCCAGCGGCCGCGCCCAGCAGCATGTCATCCGGCAGGCCCTCGCCAACGCCGGACTCACCCCGGCCGATGTGGACGCCGTCGAGGCGCACGGCACCGGCACCCGGCTCGGCGACCCCGTCGAGGCGTCCGCGCTGCTCGCCACCTACGGCCAGGACCGCGAACGGCCGCTGCTGCTCGGCTCGTTGAAGTCCAACGTCGGGCACACCCAGGCCGCCGCGGGCGTCGCCGGTGTCATCAAGACCGTGCTGGCGATGCGATACGGCAGGCTGCCGCGCACCCTGCACGCGGACGAGCCCACCGCCGCCGTCGAGTGGACGGCCGGCGGTGTCGAACTGCTGCGGGAGGCCACCGACTGGCCGCGGACGGGACGGCCCCGGCGGGCCGCCGTGTCCGCGTTCGGCATCAGCGGCACCAACGCCCATGTCGTCCTGGAGGCGGCCCCCGAGCCGTTGCCGAAGGCCGAGGCGGCCCCGGTGCCGGTCCGCACGGTGCCCTGGCCGGTGTCCGCCCGCAGCGCCGAAACCCTCACGGACCACCTGGCCCGCGTCCGTGCCCGTGCCGCCGGCCACGACCCGCTCGACATCGGCCACTCGCTGGCCGCCGGCCGGTCCTCGTTCGAGCACCGGGCCGTGCTGCTCGGCTCCGCCGAGGGCGCGCCGCCGCTCGCCGAGGCGGTCGCCGGCGACGAGCCGTCCGTCGCCCTGCTGTTCTCCGGACAGGGCAGCCAGCGCCTCGGCATGGGACGCGAACTCGCCGCCCGCTTCCCGACGTTCGCCGCCGCGCTCGACGAGGTCCTCGCCGAGCTCGACCCGCGGGTGCGGTCCGCGATGTGGGGCGAGGACGAACAGGCCCTGAACCGCACGGAGTTCGCCCAGCCCGCGCTGTTCGCCGTCGAGGCCGCCCTGTACCGGCTCGTCGTCTCGTGGGGGGTGCGGCCGGAGTACGTCATGGGGCACTCCGTCGGCGAGATCGTCGCCGCCCATGTCGCCGGGGTGCTGTCCCTGTCCGACGCCTGCCGGCTGGTGTCGGCGCGGGCCCGTCTGATGCAGGACCTGCCGACCGGCGGCGCGATGGTCGCCGTGGCCGCCGGCGAGGACGAGGTCCGTCCGCTGCTCACCGGCGGCGTCGTCCTCGGCGCGGTCAACGGCCCGCGCTCCGTGGTGCTTTCGGGTCCCGGCGAGGCGGTGGAGTCCGTCGCGGCCCGCCTGGGAGAGGCCGGTCATCGCACCGCACGCCTGCGGGTCTCGCACGCCTTCCACTCGCCGTTGATGGAGCCGATGCTCGACGAGTTCCGTGCGGCGATCTCCGATCTGCGCTTCCACGAGCCGCGTATCCCGCTCGTCTCGAACGTCACCGGAGACCTCATCGCCCCGGACACGGCGGACTACTGGGTCCGGCACGTCCGGGAGCCCGTCCGCTTCGCCGACGGTGTGCGCACCCTGTCCGGGCACGGCGTCGGCGCCTGGCTGGAGACGGGCCCCGGCGGCGTCCTCGCGGCCCTCGCCCAGGAGACCCTGCCGCCGGGCGCCGTCGTCACCCCCCTGCTGCACGGCGGCCCGGACGAGGAACACTCCGCCGTCACGGCCCTGGCCCGGCTGTACGTCCACGGCGTCCCGGTGGACTGGACCGCCCTGTTCGCCGGGACCGGAGCCGAGCGGGTCGACCTGCCCACCCACCCGTTCCGCCGCACCCGCTTCCCGCTCCGCCACGCCACCGCGGACACGGACGGCACGGACCTGTGGGCGGCACTCGGCCGCACCGAACCGGCCGCGCTCGCCGGCCGCCTCGGCGTCGCGGAGGACGCCGTGCGCTCCGTCGTCCCCGCCCTGCTGTCCTGGCGGTCCCGGCACCGCAGCCGAGCCACCCTGGACGCCCTGCGCCACCGCGAGCACTGGCAGCCGTACACCTTCCCGCCGGCCGGCGAGGTGACGGGCCGTCGGCTGCTCCTGCTGCCGGAGTACGACGACCCCTGGGCCCGCGCCCTGACCGACGCCCTCGGCCCGGCCGCCGTGCCGGTCCGGTGCCCCTCCGGCGCGGACCGCGCCACGCTCGCCGCTCTGCTGCGGGACGCGGCCGGCGACGGCGATCTGGCGGGCGTACTGTGCCTCACCGCCCTCGGGGACACCGACGGACCGGACGTTCCCGCCGGTCTCCTCGGCGCGCTGACAGCTGTTCAGGCGACCGGCGACGCGGGGCTGCGGGCGCCCGTGTGGTGCGTGACCCGGGACGCCGTGGCCGTGGCCGAGGACGACCGTGCCCAAGGGCTCGCCCAGGCCGCTGTCCGGGGGCTCGGGCGGGTCGCCGCCCGCGAGATACCCGACCGCTGGGGCGGCCTGCTCGACCTGCCCGCCGACGACCCCGCCCCGCACACCGTCGCCGTCGCGCTGGCCGCCCTCACGGCCCCCGACGGCGAGGACGAGGTGGCCGTACGCGCCACCGGAGCCCTGGTAAGGCGACTGGTGCCGGCGCCCCGACGGGAGCCCGAGGCGCCCGGGGGAGTGCCCGGCGGGACGCCCACCGGTTGGCGGCCCGGCGGCACCACCCTCGTCACGGGCGGCACCGGCGGTCTCGGCGCGCAGGTCGCCCGCCGCCTGGCCCAGGAGGGCGCCGAGCGCCTGCTGCTGGTCTCCCGGCGCGGACCCGACGCGCCGGGCACGGCCGAGCTGAGGCGCGAACTGGCCTCCACCGGCTGCGAGGTGGACATCGCCGCCTGCGACGTCGCCGACCGGGCCGCGCTCGCCGCCCTGCTCGCCGCGCTCCCCGGGGACCGGCCGCTGACCGCCGTCGTGCACACGGCCGGCGTCCTCGACGACGGAGTGCTGGACCGTCTCACCCCGGACCGGTTCACGGAGATGTACCGCGCCAAGACCACCGGCGCGCTGCATCTCGACGCGCTGACCCGGGACCACGACCTGTCGGCGTTCGTGCTGTTCTCCTCGGTGTCCGGCGCCCTCGGCAACCCGGGGCAGGCCAACTACGCCGCCGCCAACACCGTGCTGGACGCGCTCGCCGCCCGCCGTCGGGCCGAGGGGCTGCCCGCCGTGTCGATCGCCTGGGCGGCCTGGCGCGGCGCCGGTATGGCCGCCGGGCTCGACGACGCGCAGGGCCGGCGCGCCGGCCTCGGCGGCCTCGACCCCGAACTCGCCCTCACCGCCCTGCTGGAGGCCACCGCCGAGCCCCACCCGGCCCTCCTGGTGGCCGACCTCGCACCACTGGCCGCCGTACTGCGGGCGGGCCCGCGCCGCACCACGCTCCTCGACGACCACCCCGCCGTACCGGCCACCGCGGCCGGTTCCGCGACGCCCCTGGCCGAACGGCTGCGTACCGCCGCGCCCGCCGAACACGCCACGCTCGTTCTGGACGCCGTACGCGCCGCCGCGGCCGCCTCACTCGGCCACCGCCGCGCCGCCGACATCCCGCCCGACCGGGCGTTCCGTGCCTCCGGATTCGATTCCCTCACCGCCGTCGATCTGCGCAACCGGCTCGTCGCCGCGACCGCGCTGCCGCTCGCCGCGGGCGTCGTCTTCGACCACCCGACCCCGCGCGGCCTCGCGGAGCATCTGCTGAGCGCCTTGACGGACACCGGGAAGGACAGCGGCAAGGACTCCGGCAAGGACTCCGGGAAGGAGACCGCACCCGTCGAGCGGCCCGAACCCCGCGACGACGCCGACGACCCCGTCGTGATCGTCGGCATGGCCTGCCGGCTGCCCGGCGGTGCCGACTCCCCGCAGCTCCTGTGGGACCTGCTCACCGAGGAACGGGACGCCATCGGGCCCTTCCCCGGCGACCGGGGCTGGGACCTGACGGAGTTCGCGGGCGACGGACGGCTCGAAGGCGGATTCCTGTACGACGCCCACGACTTCGACGCGGCCTTCTTCGGGATCTCCCCCCGCGAGGCGGTCACCATGGACCCGCAGCAGCGGCTGCTCCTGGAGACCGCCTGGGAGGCCGTGGAACGGGCCGGGATCGATCCCCAGACCCTGCGCGGCAGCCGCACCGGCGTGTTCGTCGGCAGCAACGGACAGGACTACGCCCATGTCGTCAGCGGCTCCGCCGAGCGCACCGAGAGCCACGCCGCCACCGGGCTCGCCGCCAGCGCCCTGTCCGGCCGCGTCTCCTACACCCTCGGCCTGAACGGCCCCGCCGTCACCGTCGACACCGCCTGCTCCTCCTCGCTGGTCGCCCTGCACCAGGCGGTGCGCGCCGTCCGCGCCGGGGAGTGCGCGCTCGCCCTGGCCGGTGGCGTCACCGTGATGACCGACTCGGCGAGCTTCGCCCGTATCCAACGCCTCGGCGCCATCGCCCGCGACGGCCGCTCCAAGGCGTTCTCCGAGGACGCCGACGGCACCGGCTACTCGGAGGGCGTCGCCCTGCTCGTGGTCGAACGCCTCAGCGACGCCCGCCGCCTCGGCCATCGGGTGCGGGCCGTGATCCGCGGGTCGGCCGTGAACCAGGACGGCGCCTCCAACGGGCTCACCGCCCCCAACGGGCCCGCCCAGCAGCGCGTCATCCGCGAGGCCCTGGCCGACGCCGGACTCACCGCGGCCGATGTGGACGCCGTCGAGGCGCACGGCACCGGCACCCGGCTCGGCGACCCGATCGAGGCCGGGGCGCTCATCGCCAGCTACGGCCAGGACCGCGCACACCCGCTGCTGCTGGGGTCGGTCAAGTCCAACATCGGCCACACCCAGGCCGCCGCCGGAGCGGTCGGCGTCATCAAGACGGTACTGGCCCTCGAACACGCCACCCTCCCGCGCACCCTGCACGCCGACACGCCCTCCACCCGCGTCGACTGGACCACGGGCGCCGTACGACTGCTGCGGTCCGCACAGGAGTGGCCCGACACCGGACGGACCCGCCGAGCCGCCGTGTCCGCGTTCGGCATCAGCGGCACCAACGCCCATGTCGTACTGGAGGAAGCCTCCCCGGAGCCCACCCGGGAGCCCGCCCCGGAGCCCACGCCCGTGGCGGTGCCGCCGGGCGACAGCCCCGACGTGCCGCTGATGCTGTCCGCCCGGACGGCTCCCGCACTGGCCGAACAGGCCGCCCGCCTGCGCGCGTTCCTGTCCTCGCATCCGGAGACGGACCCCGCTGCCGCCGCCTGGTCGCTGGCCACGACCCGTGCCGTCCACTCCCACCGCGCGGTGGTCCTCGGCCACGACCGGCTCCTCGACGCGCTGGACGCGCTGGCCGCCGGCACCGCCGATCCCGCCGTCGTACGCGGCACGGCCACCGACACCGCCACCGCCGGCCCGGTGTTCGTCTTCCCCGGTCAGGGCTCGCAGTGGTGGGGCATGGGCCGCGAACTGTACGACACCTCACGGGTGTTCCGCGCCACCGTCGACGACTGTGCCGACGCCCTCGCGCCCTACGTCGACTGGTCGCCCGTGGACCTGCTGCGCGGCGCCGGCGACGACCCGGACATGC
The DNA here is from genome assembly GCF_055634335.1 of Streptomyces sp. NPDC111802. NCBI lineage: Bacteria > Bacillati > Actinomycetota > Actinomycetes > Kitasatosporales > Streptomycetaceae > Streptomyces > Streptomyces sp. NPDC111802. The sequence continues at coordinate 165,918 of NZ_JBVKCZ010000022.1, forward strand.
TGCACCGGGCCGACGTCGTACAGCCCGCGCTGTTCTCCACGATGGTCGCGCTGGCCGCCCTGTGGCGCTCCCTCGGCGTCGAACCCGGCGCCGTCGTCGGCCACTCGCAGGGCGAGATCGCCGCCGCCCATGTGGCGGGCGCCTTCACCCTGGAGGAGGCGGCCCGGCTGGTGGCGCTGCGCGGCCGCACCATGCTCGAACTCGGCGGACTGGGCGGGCTGATGACGGTCTTCGCACCCGTCGACCAGGTCGAGCCGCTGCTTCAGGCGTGGCCCGGACGGCTCGGCGTGGCCGTCCTCAACGGCCCCTCCACGGTCGTCGTCTCCGGCGAGACCGGCGCCCTCGACGAGCTGCGCGAACTGTGCGCGGGCAGGAACCTGCGCACCAAGGACGTGAAGTCGGACATCGCCGGGCACGGCCCTCAGACCGAGGCCGTCAAGGAACAACTGCTCGACGCCCTGGGCACGTTGACCCCACGCCCGGCCGACATCCCGTTCTACTCCACGGTCACCGGCGGCCGCCTCGACACCACCGAACTGGACGCCGGCTACTGGTATCGCAACCTGCGGCAGACCGTCCGTATGGAAGCGGCCACCCGAGCCCTGCTGGAGGCCGGGCACCGCGTGTTCGTCGAGAGCAGCCCGCACCCGGTCCTGGCCGGCGCGATCGGCGAGACCTGCGAGGCGGCGGGCATCGAGGACGCCGTGGTCCTCGGGTCCGTGCGCCGTCAGGCCGCCGACGCCCGCGCCTTCCTGCAGTCGGCGGCGGCCGGCTGGACGGCGGGCCTGTCCGTCGACTGGCGGCCCTGCTTCCCCGCCGCCGCCCGCACCGCGCCCCCGGCCGAACTGCCCACCTACCCCTTCCAGCGCCGCCGCTACTGGCCCACCCCCGGCACCCACCCCGTCGCCGCCGGGGAGGACAGCGCCTTCTGGGACCTCGTGGACGACGCCGACACCGCCCGGCTCGCCGCCGAGACCGGAGCCGGTGAACCCGAGCTCGCCGCCGTCCTGCCCGCCCTCGCCGACTGGCGGCAGCGCTCCCGGCGCCGGGCACGCGCCGCGTCCTGGAGCTACCGCGACGCCTGGCACCCGCTGCCCACCAACGTCTCGCCGACGCCGGCCGACCGGGTCGTCGTCGTCCCGGCCACGCACGCCGCCGACCCCTGGGTGGCCGCCGTCGTCACCGCCCTCGGCCCCGGCACCGCCCGCGTCGACATCGACCCCGCCACCGCCGACCGCACATCGATCGCCGCCGCGCTGCCCGCCGAACCGTCCATCGTCGTGTCCCTGTTGGGTCTCGCCGAGGAACCGGCCGACGCCCGCCGGCCGGCCGTGCCCGCCGGGCTCGCCGCGACCGTCGCCCTGCTCCAGGCCCTGACCGACCGGCCCACCGGGCCCCGGCTGTGGTGCCTGACCCGCGAGGCCCTGTCCGCCGTGCCCGGCGACCTCGTCCGCCACCCCGTCCAGGGCGCCCTGTGGGGACTCGGCCGGGTCGCCGCCCTCGAACAGCCCGCACTGTGGGGCGGACTGGCCGACCTGCCGGACACCGTCGACAGCCGCACCGGCACCCTGCTCGCCGCACTGCTGACCACCGACGCCACCGAGGACCAGCTGGCCCTGCGCCCCTCCGGCGCCTACGCCCGCCGCCTCGTCCCCGCCGGGGAAGGCACGGCCGGACAGCCCTGGCGCACCGGCGGCACCGCCCTGATCACCGGCGGCACCGGCGCCCTCGGCAGCCGCCTCGCCCACTGGGCCGTCTCCCGGGGCGCCGCCCACGTCCTGCTCCTCAGCCGCCGAGGCCCCGACGCCCCCGGCGCCGACACCCTCACCAAACAACTCACCGAGCTCGGCGCCCGCGTCACCGTCGCCGCCTGCGACACCGCCGACCGCGACGCCCTCGCCGCCCACCTCGACGCCCTGCCCGCCGACCAGCCGCTGACCACCGTCATCCACGCCGCCGGCGTCTCCGACGGCGACAGCGAGACCATCGCCCTCACCCCGGACACCCTCCAGACGCTGCTGAGCGCCAAGCTGCTCGGCGCCCGCCACCTCCACGAACTCACCGCGGACCGCGATCTCGACGCGTTCGTGCTGTTCTCCTCCGGCGCCGCCTCCTGGGGCAGCGGCGGCCAGCCCGCCTACGCCGCCGCCAACGCCTACCTCGACGCGCTCGCCGCCCGCCGCCGCGCCGCCGGCCTGCCCGGCACCTCCGTCGCCTGGGGCGCCTGGGGTGAGACCGGCATGGCCGCCGAACCCGGCCTCGCCGCCGAGGTCGCGCGCCGCGGCGTCCACCCGATGGACCCCGACACCGCGCTCGCCGCCCTGCAACGCGCCCTCGACGAGAACCTGACCGGTATGACGGTCACGGCCACGGACTGGGCGGTCTTCCTGCCCGTCTTCACCGCCGCCCGGCCCAGCCCGCTGCTGTCCGAACTGGCACGCCCCGCCGAACCGCCCGCCGCCGACACCTCCGAGCCCGACGGCGGCCCGACCCTGCGCGACCGGCTCGCCGACCTGCCCGACGTCGAACGCACCCGCCTGCTGCTCGACCTCGTCCGCAGCGAGGCCGCCGCCACCCTCGGCCACTCCGGCGCCGACGCCGTACCCGCCGAACGCGCCCTGCGCGACCTCGGCTTCGACTCCGTCAGCGCCGTCGAACTGCGCAACCGCCTCAAGGGCGTCACCGGCCTCGCACTGCCCGCCTCCCTCGTCTTCGACCACCCCAACGCCGCGGCCCTCGCCGCCCAGCTGCGCACCGAACTCTTCCCCGACGCCCCGGCCGCCACCGACGCCGACCCGGACACCGAGGTCCGCGCCGCGCTCGCCGCCATCCCGCCCGCCCGGCTGCGCAAGGCCGGCCTGCTGGACCTGATCCTGCAACTCGCCGACGGCGACCCCGAGATCACCGGCGCTCCCACCGACCAGAGCGACCTGGACGCCCTCGACGGCGAGAGCCTGCTGCGGCTCGCCGCCGAGACCACCTCGGACTGACGCCCCGCCCGACTTGAGAGAGCCCGCATTGAACACACCCAACCCCTATGTCGAGGCGCTGCGGACCTCCCTGAAGGAGAACGAGCGGCTGCGGCGGCACAACCAGCAGCTGATCTCGGCGGCCGTGGAACCGATCGCCGTCGTCGGCATGGGCTGCCGCTACCCCGGCGGCGTCGCCTCCCCGGAGGACCTGTGGCAGCTCGTCGTCGACGGGCGGGACGCCATCGGGCCGTTCCCCGCCGACCGCGGCTGGGACCTGGCCCGCCTCACCGGCGACGGCCCCGGCCGCAGCCGTGCCCACGAGGGCGGCTTCCTCGACGCGATGACCGAGTTCGACCCGGCGTTCTTCGGCATCGCCCCGCGCGAGGCCCTCGCCATGGACCCCCAGCAGCGGCTGCTGCTCGAGACCGCCTGGGAGGCCCTCGAACGCGCCGGGATCGCCCCCACCGCGCTGCGCGGCAGCCGCACCGGCGTCTTCGCGGGCACCACCATCCAGGACTACGGCAAGGTCGTCGCCGAGACCCGCGAGAACATGGACGTCTACGCCACCACCGGCCACGCCGCCGGTGTGATCTCCGGGCGCATCTCCTATGTCCTCGGCCTGGAGGGGCCCGCCGTCACCGTCGACACCGGCTGCTCCTCCTCCCTCGTCGCCCTGCACTGGGCCGTGCAGTCGCTGCGCAGCGGCGAGTCCGCACTCGCCCTCGCCGGCGGCGCCACCGTCATGTGCACCCCGGGCACCTTCGTGTCGTTCACCGCGCAGGGCGGCCTCGCCGCCGACGGCCGCTGCAAGCCCTTCTCGGCCGCCGCCGACGGCGTCGGCTGGAGCGAGGGCGCGGGCATCCTCGTACTGGAACGCCTCAGCGACGCCCAGCGGGGCGGCCACCCCGTCCTCGCCGTCATCCGCGGCACCGCCCTCAACCAGGACGGCGCCTCCAACGGCATCAGCGCCCCCAACGGCCCCGCACAGCAACGCGTCATCCGCGCCGCCCTCGACAACGCCGGCCTCACTGCCGACCAGATCGACGCCGTCGAGGCGCACGGCACGGGTACGACACTGGGCGACCCCATCGAGGCGCAGGCCCTCCTCGCCGCCTACGGCCGCGACCGCGAACGGCCCCTGCTGCTGGGCTCGGTGAAGTCCAACATCGGCCACACCCAGGGCGCCGCCGGAGTCGCCGGAGTCATCAAGACCGTCATGGCGCTGCGGGCCGGCCTGCTTCCGCGCAGCCTGCACGCCGAGCAGCCGACCCCGAACGTCGACTGGACCGCGGGTGCCGTCACCCTCCTGACCGCCAACACGACCTGGCCGCAGACCGGCGTGCGACGCGCCGGTGTCTCGTCCTTCGGCATCAGCGGCACCAACGCCCACGTCATCCTCGAACAGGCCCCGCCCGCGGCGGAGCCCGAGGCCGGCTTCACCCCCGCCCTGACGCCCTGGCCGGTGTCCGCCCGCACCGCCACCGCCCTCGACACCCAGATCGACCGGGTCACGACCGCCGCCGCGGACCTGTCCGCGCTGGACGTCGGCCACTCCCTCGCCACCGGACGCGGCCACCTGGAACACCGCGCCGTGCTCCTGCCGCGGGAGGACGGGCCGCGCGAACTGGCCCGGGGCACGGCGAGCGAGGGCGGCCTCGCGGTCCTCTTCACCGGTCAGGGCAGCCAACGCCTCGGCATGGGACGCGAGTTGTACGACCGTTTCCCCGCCTTCGCCGAGGCGCTCGACGAGCTGCTCGGCCACCTCGACCCCGCCGTGCGCGACGTGATGTGGGGCGACGACGAGGCCGCGCTGAACCGCACCGAACACGCCCAGCCCGCCGTCTTCGCCGTCGAGACCGCCCTCTACCGGCTCGCGGAGTCGCTGGGGGTGCGCCCCGGCTTCGTCGCCGGGCACTCCATCGGCGAGATCACCGCCGCCCATGTCGCGGGTGTGCTCTCCACCGAGGACGCCTGTGCCCTGGTCACCGCCCGCGGACGCCTCATGCAGGCACTGCCCGAGGGCGGCGCCATGGTCGCCGTGGCCGCCTCCGAGGACGCGGTGCGCCCGCTGCTCGGCGACGACGTGGCCCTCGCCGCCGTCAACGGCCCGTCCGCCGTCGTCCTGTCCGGCGCCGAGGACGCCGTACTCGCGGCCGCCGAACGGCTCCGCGACACCGGGCACCGCACCCACCGGCTCGCCGTCTCGCACCCCTTCCACTCACCGCTGATGACGCCCGTCCTCGACGACTTCCGAGCCGTCGTCGCCGGGCTCACCTTCCACGAGCCGCGGCTGCCGGTCGTCTCGACCGTCTCCGGCCGCACCGCCACCGCCCGGGAACTGCGCGACCCCGAGCACTGGACGCGGCACACCGTCGCCACCGTGCGATTCGCCGACGCCGTCCGCACCCTCGCCGCCCAAGGCGTACGCGCCCATCTGGAACTGGGCCCCGACGGCGTACTCAGCCCCCTCGTCGACGAGACCCTCGCCGACCCCGAGACCGTCGCCGTACCCGTACTGCGCGCCGGCCGCCCCGAGGAACTGTCCCTGATCACCGGACTGGCCAGGCTGCACACCGCCAGCGCCGCCGGAACCGTCGACTGGGCCGCCCTCTACCAGGGCACCGGTGCCCGCCGGGTCGACCTGCCCACCACCGTCTTCGAACGGCAGCCGTACTGGCCCACCGGCACCAGCCGCGCCCGCGACGCCGGCGGCCTCGGCCTCGCGGCGTCCGGCCACCCCCTGCTCGCCGCCACCGTCGACCTGGCCGACGGCGAGGGAGTCGTCCTCACCGGACGGCTGACCCCCGCCCGGCAGCCCTGGCTCGCCGACCACGTCGTCCACGGACATGTGCTGCTGCCCGGCACCGCCTTCCTCGACCTCGCGCTACGGGCCGGCGACGAGGTCGGCTGCGACCGCGTCCACGACCTCACCCTCACGGCCCCGCTGGAGATCGCCGAACACGAAGCCGCCCACCTCCAGGTACGCGTCGGCCCGCCCGCCGCCGACGGACGCCGCCACGTCAGCGTCCACTCCCGCCCCGACACCGCCGACCCCGGGACCCCCTGGACCGTCCACGCGACCGGCCGACTCGACGCGGCCACCGGCAGCCCCGCCGCCCCTTCGCCCGACACCGCCTGGCCACCAGCCGGCGCCGAACCGATCGACCTCACCGACTGCTACGACGATCTGGCCCGGCTCGGCTTCGCCTTCGGGGCCGTCTTCCGCGGACTGCGTGCCGCCTGGCGACGCGGCACCGAACTGTTCACCGAGGCCGCGCTGCCGAGCCAGGCCCACACCGACGCCACCGCCTTCCTGCTCCACCCGGCCCTGGCCGACGCCGCCCAGCACGCCGCCACCTACGGCGACCTCGGCACCCTCAGCGAGGGCGGACTCCCCTTCTCCTGGGAGGGCGTCCGCCTGCACGCCACCGGCGCCACCACCCTGCGTACGCACATCGCCCGCGTGGCCGAGGACACGGTCACCCTGACGGCCGCCGACCCCGCGGGCAACCTGGTCCTGACGGTGGACGCGCTCATCACCCGCCCCGCGCCCGCGTCGCCGAGGACCGCACCCGACGCCCTGTTCACCGTCGACTGGCAACTCCTGGGCGAGAACAGGCCGGAGGACGCCTCCCTCGCCGTCGCCGTCATCGGCCCGGACACCGACGACTTGGCCGACGCCCTGCGCGCCGCCGACGCCACCGTGACCGTCGCTCCCGACCTCGCCGCACTCGACGCGACCCCGCCCCTCGTCCTCACCCGCATCGCCTCCGCGCCCGAGGACGACACCCCGATCCCCACCGCGTCGCACGCCACCACCGAACGCGCCCTGCGCCTCGTCCAGCAGTGGCTCGCGGACCCCCGCTTCGCCGACTCCCGCCTCGTCGTGGCCACCCCCGCCACCGGCGACCTCCCGGCCGCCGCCGCCCGCGGCCTCCTGCGCACCGCGCAGACCGAGAACCCCGGCCGCATCACGGTCCTCCACCTCGACGGCCCCACCGACGGCGAACTGCTGCGCCGCGCCCTGACCACACCCGAGCCCGAACTACGCGCCGACACCGAAGGCCTGCACGCCCCCAGGCTCGTCCGAGCCCCGCACGCCCCCGCCCAGCGGCCGCCCGCCTGGGACGTCTCCGGAACCGTCCTCGTCACCGGCGGAACCGGCGGCCTCGGCGCCGTCGTCGCCCGCCACCTCGTGACCCGGCACGACGCCCGCGACCTCCTGCTCGTCTCCCGCCGAGGCCCTGACGCCCCCGGCGCCGACCGGCTCACCACCGACCTGACCGAACTCGGCGCCCGGGTCCGCGTCGTCGCCTGCGACACCGGCGACCGCGACGCCCTCGCCCGACTCCTGGCCGGCGAGCACCTGACGGCCGTCGTCCATATCGCCGGCACCGTCGACGACGGCGTGGTCGGCGCCCTCACCCCCGAGCGCGTCGAGTCCGTCCTGCGTCCCAAGGCCGACGCGGCCTGGTACCTCCACGAACTCGCCCCCGACGTCGGCACCTTCACCCTGTTCTCCTCCGCCGCCGGCACCCTCGGCGGCGCCGGCCAGGCCAACTACGCCGCCGCCAACGCCTTCCTCGACGCCCTCGCCGAGCACCGCCACGCCCTCGGCCTGCCCGCGCTCTCCCTCGCCTGGGGACCCTGGGACGTCGCGGACAGCACCATGACCGGCGAACTCACCGACATCGACCGGGCACGCCTCGCCCGCTCCGGCTTCCCCTTCCTCACCCCCGAGGACGGCCTGGCCCTCCTCGACGCCGCCCCCGCCACCGGCCACGCCACCGTCCTGCCCATCCGCATCGACCTCGCCGCGCTGCGCGCCCGGGACGACGTCCCCGCACTCCTCAGGGGGCTGGCGCGTCCCACGCCACGCCGCACCACCCTGAACACGGCCGCCCCCCGCACGGACCGCCTCACGGAACGGCTCGCACCGCTGGACCCCGGCGACCGCAGGGCCGCGCTGCTCGACATGGTCCGTGAGCAGGTCGCCGCCGTCCTCGGCCACCAGGACGCCCAACGCGTCGAGCCCAGCCGCGCTTTCCGCGACCTGGGCTTCGACTCCCTGACCGCCGTCGAACTGCGCAACGCGCTCGCCACGGCGACGGGCCTGCGGCTGCCCGCCACCCTCGTCTTCGACCACCCCACACCCAGAGCGCTGGCCGAGCACCTGTTGTCTGACCTCTTCCCGGACACCGCCCCGGACACAGCGGCGCCGATGGCGCCCTCCACGACGACCCCCGCCGATGATCCGGTGGTGATCGTCGGGATGGCGTGCCGGTTCCCCGGTGGTGTGTCGTCGCCGGAGGACCTGTGGCGTCTGGTGTCCGAGGGCGGGGACGCGGTGGGCGAGTTCCCGGCCGACCGTGGCTGGGACCTTGAACGGCTCTACCACCCCGACCCCGAGCACCCGGGCACCTCCTCCACCCGCCAAGGGGGCTTCCTGCACGATGCCGGGGACTTCGACGCGGACTTCTTCGGGATGAGTCCGCGGGAGGCGTTGGCGACGGATGCGCAGCAGCGGTTGTTGTTGGAGTCCGCGTGGGAGGCGATCGAGCGGGCTGGCATTGATCCGACGTCGTTGCGGGGCAGTCGAACGGGTGTTTTCGCGGGTGTCATGTACAACGACTATCGGGAGTTGTTGCCGGGGGAGGAGTACGAGGCTTTCCGGGGCAATGGCAGCGCGCCGAGCATCGCGTCGGGGCGGGTGGCGTATGCGCTGGGCTTCGAGGGGCCTGCGGTGTCGGTCGATACGGCGTGTTCGTCGTCGTTGGTGGCGTTGCATTTGGCTGCGCAGGCGTTGCGTGGTGGTGAGTGTTCGTTGGCGTTGGCCGGTGGTGTGACGGTGATGTCGACGCCGACGACGTTTGTGGAGTTCTCGCGGCAGGGCGGGCTGGCGCCGGATGGGCGGTGCAAGGCGTTCTCGGATGCGGCCGACGGGGTTGGCTGGGCCGAGGGTGTGGGTGTGCTGCTGCTGGAGCGGCAGTCGGACGCGGTGCGTAACGGCCATCGGATTCTGGCGGTTGTCAAGGGTTCCGCGGTCAATCAGGACGGTGCGTCGAATGGGCTGACCGCGCCGAACGGTCCCTCGCAGCAGCGGGTGATCCGGCAGGCGTTGGCGGCTTCCGGGCTGAGTGCTCGGGACGTCGATGTTGTCGAGGCGCACGGCACCGGGACGACACTCGGCGACCCGATCGAGGCGCAAGCCCTGCTCGCCACCTATGGTCAGGATCGTGAACGGCCGCTGCTGCTGGGCTCGGTGAAGTCCAACCTCGGTCACACCCAGGCCGCCGCCGGTGTCGCCGGTGTGATCAAGAGTGTGATGGCGATGCGGCACGGTACCGTCCCGCGCACCCTGCACGTGGATGCCCCGTCCTCGCATGTGGACTGGTCGGCGGGTGCGGTGGAGCTGGTTCGCGAGCCGGTGCCCTGGCCGGACGCCGACCGCCCGCGCCGGGCCGCTGTCTCCTCCTTCGGTGTGAGCGGCACGAACGCGCACCTGATCCTTGAACAGGCAGCCCCAGAAACGGAGTTCGAGAACACGACGGACCCGTCCGTGATCGTCCCGTGGGTCGTGTCCGGCAAGACGGCCTCCGCACTGGACGCGCAGATCGACCGCCTGCGTTCCGATGCGGAGGGGTCACCCCATGACATCGGCCACGTCCTCGCGAACGGCCGTGCGTGTTTCCCGTACCGTGCCGTGCTGCTGGCGTCCGCAGAGGGTGTCACCGAGGCCGCCAGGGGAGTGGCGGTGGATGGGCCGCTGGCCTTCGTGTTCTCCGGGCAGGGGGCTCAACGTGTCGGCATGGGACGGGAGTTGTACAGGCGCTTCCCGTCGTTCGCCCACGCGTTGGACGAGGTCCTGGCCGAGCTCGACCCCGCCTTGCGTGATGTCATGTGGGGCGACGACGAAAGCGCCCTGAACCGCACGGAGTTCACCCAGCCGGCTCTCTTCGCTGTCGAAGTGGCGCTGTACCGTCTCGCCGAATCACTGGGCGTGCGGCCGGACTTCGTCGC
>NZ_JBVKCZ010000023.1:0-165620 GCF_055634335.1 Streptomyces sp. NPDC111802
GCTCGCGCATCCCCGCGTCCACCTCCACTTCACCCCGACCTACTCGTCATGGATCAACCAGGTCGAACGGTGGTTCGCCGAGCTGGAACGACGCTGCCTGGAACGCGGCGTGTTCTGCTCCCTCGACAGCCTCAAGACCGCACTCGAGGACTGGATCAAGGTCTGGAACGACGAGGCCCGGCCGTTCAAGTGGACCAAGACCGCCGACCAGATCATCGACCGCATCTGCCGCTACTGCTCACGCATCTCCGAACCAGCTCACTAGGGCGTTCAGAACAGCGGCAGCTGCCCGGGGAACTCAGGCACGACGTACCCGTCCAACGCGGGCTGCACGGCGCCGAGTTCTGCCAGTCGCCGCGATCCGGGACACGACACGAGCTCCCCGCTCCCCCGCGCGCCCGGCGGGTCGTGCCGTGCGAACCGACCGGCGACGACGGCGATCTCGCGCCGGCACTCGGGGCAACTTCTGCGACGCGTGCTCATGGAGCCAGTGTGCCCCGGGCACGTCCCTGGAACGCGAAAACCCCTCCGCGCTACGTTTCCGTAGATCGGAGGGGTTTCCCCAGTGTGGCGGCGCCAGGATTCGAACCTGGGAAGGCTGAGCCGGCAGATTTACAGTCTGCTCCCTTTGGCCGCTCGGGCACACCGCCGGGGTTTGCTGCCGTTCGAACCGCGCTTCGGCGGTGCTCCCTGGCAACGACGTAAACAATACCCGATGTGGAGGGGTGCTTCGCCACCCGATTGATCGCCTCCCAGGGGACGAGGGGTGGCTAGGCTTGTCCGGATGCGGACCGGGGCCTTCCCCGGGCTCGGCGGCCTCCCCCACGCCCGCCGATACGCACCCCATACGCACCCCGATACAAGGAGCCACAGGACATGGCCGACTCCAGTTTCGACATCGTCTCGAAGGTCGAGCGGCAGGAGGTCGACAACGCCCTCAACCAGGCCGCCAAGGAGATCTCGCAGCGCTACGACTTCAAGGGCGTGGGTGCCTCGATCTCGTGGTCCGGTGACAAGATCCTGATGGAGGCGAACTCCGAGGACCGGGTCAACGCTGTCCTCGACGTCTTCCAGTCCAAGCTGATCAAGCGCGGGATCTCCCTGAAGGCCCTGGACGCGGGCGAGCCCCAGCTCTCGGGCAAGGAGTACAAGATCTTCGCGTCGATCGAGGAGGGCATCTCCCAGGACAACGCGAAGAAGGTGGCGAAGATCATTCGCGACGAGGGTCCGAAGGGCATCAAGGCCCAGGTGCAGGGCGACGAACTGCGGGTCAGCTCCAAGAGCCGGGACGACCTTCAGGCCGTGATCGCCCTGCTCAAGGGCAAGGACTTCGACTTCGCGCTGCAGTTCGTGAACTACCGGTGATCAGCTGATCGGCCGAGCGGCTGGTCCCCGGCGAACTGTCCGGCTGGTTCAGATCCACGAGGAAGGGTGGGCGCCCGGTGTGGGTGCCCACCCTTCTCGCCTGCTGGCCGCAGTCCGGAGGTCAGTTGCGCGAGTGGCCGAACAGGAGGCGGTAGGCGATCAGAAGCACGAGAGAGCCACCGATCGCCGAAGCCCATGTCGCACCGTCGTAGAAGTCCTTGGTGATCGGGTGGTCCAGCCAGCGGGACGAGATCCAGCCGCCGATGAACGCGCCCGCGATGCCGATGAGCGTCGTGCCGATGAAGCCGCCCGGGTCGCGGCCCGGCAGCAGGAACTTGGCGATGGCCCCGGCCAACAGCCCCAGAATCATCCAGCTGATGATCGTCATGCCCTGAACCTGCCCCTCCGCGCTGTGCCCGCACTGTTCCGGCACTGTGATTTCGGGCGCGTTTGTTCGTGCTCTGTTGATGAGCAGGACGTCGCGGGGGCAGGCCTCGGTTGCAGCGATCAGTAAGGTTCCGGCCATGACACGCTCCAGCTCCGCCTCCTCCGAGCTGCGGCGCACCCTGGGGGTCGGGGACGCCGTGATGATCGGGCTCGGCTCGATGATCGGGGCAGGGATCTTCGCCGCACTCGGCCCCGCGGCGCGCGCGGCAGGGTCCGGGCTGCTGCTCGGGCTGGCGGTCGCGGCCGTGGTCGCCTACTGCAACGCCACGTCGTCGGCGCGACTGGCCGCCCTGTATCCGGCCTCGGGCGGCACGTATGTCTACGGACGCGAACGGCTCGGGGAGTTCTGGGGCTATCTCGCGGGCTGGTCGTTCGTGGTCGGTAAGACGGCCTCCTGTGCGGCGATGGCGCTCACTGTGGGTACGTACGTCTGGCCGGGGCAGGCGCACGCGGTGGCGGTCGCGGCCGTGGTGGCGCTGACCGCGGTGAACTACGGCGGCGTCCAGAAGTCCGCCTGGCTGACAAGGGCGATCGTGGCGGTTGTCCTGGCTGTCCTCGCTTGTGTGGTGGTCGTGTGCCTGGGGTCCGGGGAGTCCGATGCCGGACGCCTGGACGTCGGGGCCTCCGGGGGCGTGGACGGGGTGCTTCAAGCGGCGGGGCTACTGTTCTTCGCGTTCGCCGGGTACGCGCGGATCGCGACACTCGGGGAGGAAGTACGGCACCCTGCCCGCACCATCCCCCGGGCGATTCCGCTGGCCCTGGGCATCGCGCTGGCGGTGTACGCCTGTGTGGCGATCGCTGTCCTTTCTGTTCTGGGCTCGGACGGTCTGGGGGATGCGAGCGCGCCGCTGGCCGACGCGGTACGGGCGGCCGGCGTGCCGGGGCTGGCGCCCGTGGTGCGGGTGGGTGCGGCCGTCGCCGCGCTCGGCTCGTTGCTCGCTCTGATCCTGGGCGTCTCGCGGACGACCCTGGCCATGGCCCGCGACCGGCATCTGCCCGGCGCGCTGGCAGTCGTGCATCCGCGTTTCCAGGTACCCCACCGGGCCGAACTCGCCGTGGGCGCGGTGGTCGCGGTCCTGGCCGCCACGGTGGACGTGCGAGGCGCGATCGGGTTCTCCTCCTTCGGTGTGCTGGCGTACTACGCGGTGGCCAACGCGTCGGCCTGGACGCTCGACTCCGCAGTGACTTCGCGGATCGTGCCTGCGGTGGGGCTTCTCGGGTGCGTGGTGTTGGCGTTCTCCCTTCCGGGAATCTCGGTTGCTGTCGGTGCGGGTGTGCTGGCGGTGGGCGTGGGGGCATATGGCGTGCGGCGGTGGGGGGCGGCGCGGCGGGGAGTGCGGGGCGGGTAGGTCACCGTCGTTGGGGCGCGGGCGCGGGGTGCGGGGTGCGGGGTGCAGTGGCCGGCGATTGTGGTGGGCAGCGAGGTGCGGTGGGCCGGCGGCTGCAGGTCGCAGCGGGGCGCGGCGGTGGTCGGCGGCTGTCGGTCGCAGCGATGGCAGGCCGCGGGACGCGCGTGCCAACGAACGCGACAGTCCATGGGCACGTGGGCCAAGAGGCGTGTTGGGCGAAGGACGCGTAGGCCGGACGACGGTAGGTGTTGCGGTTGGCGCTTGCGACGGGCCGGGCGGGACGGCTCCCTGGCCGCAGGGCAGGCCCGGACCGGTCAGGACACCTGTGGCGCCGCCGAACGTATGCGGAAGTCGGCCCAAGGTGCCATCTCCAGCTCCTCGTTCATCTCCTCGTACCACCCCCGGCCGTCGACCCACGCGCGCAGCCAGTCAGTGAGGCTGGGGGCGTCCACGTACCACGCGTGGTCGGCTTCGTCGGCGTTCGGTTCGAAGAGCAGGACGGTGGCCTGCGGGCTGCGGCAGTCCACACACGCGTACATCGCACAGCCCCAGTGGGATATCGGCAGGACTCCCCCGGGCCAGGGCCAGTCGGGGTCCTTGCGGGCGCTCTCGCGATTGGCGAGGTACTGCGTGACAGCGGCGGGTTCGCCGGACGGAGGGCTGTCGAGCAGGGGCAACAGACCGTACTCCGGTCCGAATCCGCCGTCTCCTATACGCAGGTAGAGCTCGGCGAGCAGCGACGGCAGGCGGAAGCCGAGGGTGGCCTCGGCACGGGCCACGGTGGCCGTGTCCACGGGCTCGGGGAGTGAAGTCCAGCCCCACGGTCGGGCGTTGTGGGCCTTGTCCGCCACCCTCGTCAACAACTGCTCGATCTCGGTCATGCGTTCATGATGCAAGCCGCCACTGACAATCGGTCCGGCCTGTGGACAACCACCGGGTTGTGGAAAACTCCCGGTCGGGCCAGGACCTGCCGTCCTCGCTCCGCTCGGCTACCAGCCAGCCGCGAACGGCTGGTTCGTCGGCACGATTTCGCGGCCCAGCGGGAACAGCGACACCGGGATCAGCTTGAAGTTGGCGATCCCGAACGGGATTCCGATGATCGTGACACAGAGGACCAGGCCGGTGACGATATGGCCGATGGCGAGCCACCAGCCCGCGAGGACCAGCCACAGGACGTTGCCGACGCAGGAGGGGGCTCCGGCGTCGCGGCGCTCGATCGTGGTGTACCCGAAGGGCCACAGGGCGTAGACGCCGATGCGGAAGGCCGCGATGCCGAACGGGATTCCGATGATGGTGATGCACAGCAGCAGGCCCGCGAGCAGGTAGGCGAGGAACAGCCAGAAGCCGCTCAGGACGAGCCAGATGACGTTCAGGATGGTTTTCACTTGGGGCCTGCCATCCTCTCGAGCCGGGAAATACGCTCCGCCATGGGCGGGTGGGTGGAAAACATCTTGGAGAACCCCTGACCTGGACGGAACGGGTTCGCGATCATCATGTGGCTGGCGGTCTCGATGCGCGGCTCGGGTGGCAGCGGAAGCTGCTTGGTGCCGGCGTCGAGCTTGCGCAGGGCGCTGGCGAGGGCAGCCGGGTCGCCGGTGAGCTGGGCGCCGGACGCGTCGGCCTCGTACTCTCTGGACCTGCTGATCGCCAGTTGGATGACCGTGGCGGCGAGCGGCCCGAGGATCATGATCAGCAGCAGGCCGAGGATTCCGGGGCCGTCGTCGTCATCGGACCGGCCGATCGGGATCAGCCAGGCGAAGTTGACCAGGAACATGATCACCGACGCGAGGGCGCCGGCGACCGACGAGATCAGGATGTCGCGGTTGTAGACGTGGCTCAACTCGTGGCCGATGACACCGCGCAGTTCGCGCTCGTTCAGCAGGCGCAGGATTCCGTCGGTGCAGCACACGGCGGCGTTGCGCGGGTTGCGGCCCGTCGCGAACGCGTTCGGCGCCTCCGTCGGGGAGATGTAGAGGCGCGGCATCGGCTGGCGAGCCTGGGTGGAGAGCTCGCGGACCATGCGGTACAGCCCCGGGGCCTCGAACTCGCTGACCGGACGGGCACGCATCGCGCGTAGCGCCAGCTTGTCGCTGTTCCAGTACGCGTACGCGTTCGTGCCCAGCGCGATCACTACCGCGACGACGAGCCCCATGCGGCCGAAAAAGCTGCCGATGACGATGATGAGTGCGGACAGTCCCCCGAGGAGGACTGCGGTCCTGAGCCCGTTGTGCCGGCGGTGCACGGTACGCCCTCCAAGTGGTGCGGCAGGGGAACCCTTTGCTGGTCGATGTCCGATGCCACTGGTGCCGTGGTGTCACGTCCCCAGTGGACCCTTCCGTACTGGTCAACGCCAGGCGAAGGCCACGGGTTCCCTTGTGCGTACGGCGGCAGGCGTGGGCCGTACGGGTGAGTGCGCCCGCGCGCGTGGGGTCCGGTCCTCTCTCACGCGCGCGTACGGAATGCTCGCCCTGGGCTCAGAAAAGCCCGGTGTCGGCGAAACGCAGGATCAGCTGGGGTGCTCCGGACAGGGTGATGCCGACGACTCCGGTGAGCGCCATCGCGGCCGTGACCGGCACGGGGGCCAGGTGCCTGACCGGCTCGCCCTCTGGGGCGCGGAACAGCAGGGCCGTCCACTGCAGGTAGTAGAACAGCGCGATCACGACGTTCACGGCCATGACCACGGCCAGCCAGCCGAGGCCCGCGTCGACGGCTGCGGAGAAGACGGTGACCTTGGCGAAGAGGCCGATGATGCCCGGCGGGAGCCCTGCGAGGCAGAGCAGGAAGAAGGCCAGGGTCAGGGCGGCCAGGGGGTTGCGCGCATACAGGCCGCGGTAGTCGCTGATGCGGTTGAGGGTCTTCGTACGGCCGACGAGAGCGGCCACCGCGAAGGCGCCGAGGTTCACGGCGGCGTACATGAGGGCGTAGGCGACAGTGGAGCCGATGGACCGCTCGGCGTCGTCGGAGTACGCGGCGGCGGCGATCGGCACCAGGAGGTAGCCGGCCTGTCCGACGGACGACCAGGCGAGCAGGCGTACCGCGCTGTACGCGCGCGTGGCCTGCTGTCGCAGGGCGCCGACGTTGCCGACGGTCATGGTGAGGGCGGCCAGTGCGGCGAGGGCCGGGCCCCAGACGTCGGCGTACGACGGCAGGGCGATGACCGTGACGAGGATCAGGCCGGTGAATCCGACGGCCTTGCCGACGACCGACAGATAGGCGGCGATCGGCAGCGGCGCCCCTACGTAGGTGTCCGGCACCCAGAAGTGGAAGGGCACGGCAGCCGTCTTGAACGCGAAGCCGACCAGGGTGAGGACGACTCCGGTCTGGGCGAGGGTCTGGAGCTGTCCGTCGACGTTCTGGATGCGGTCGGCGATCTGCGTGAGGTAAAGGGTGCCTGTGGAGGCGTACACGAAGCTGATGCCCATGAGGCTGACCGCGGTCGCGGTGACCGAGGACAGGAAGAACTTCAGTGCCGCTTCCGAGGACTTGCGGTCGCCGTAGCGCAGGCCGACGAGCGCGAAGGCGGGGAGCGAGGCCACTTCCAGGGCGACGATGAGGGTCGCCAGGTCCCGGGATGCGGGCAGCAAGGCTGCTCCGGCGGCGGAGGAGAGCAGCAGGAACCAGAACTCCCCTTCGGGGAGTTGCTTGTCCGCGTCCTTGAGGGCGGTGACGGACAGGAGAGCCGTGAGGAGGGCCCCGCCAAGGACGAGGAACTGGATGACGAGGGTGAAGCGGTCGGCCGTGTAGCTGCACAGGTCGGCGTCGCCGGACAGGCAGAAGGTGGAGCGGTCGCCGTCCAGGAGAGGCAGCAGCAGGAGCGCGGAGGCGGCCAGGCCGGCCACGGACGTCCAGCCGAGCACCGCCTTCTTGCCCTCCGCGATGAACAGGTCGGCGACGAGGACCACGAGTGCGACGGCCGCCGCGACGGTGGGCGGCGCGATGGCGAGCCAGTCGACGGACTGGACGAGGTTCTCGGCCAGCGGCTGGGCCAGGGAACTCATCGGGTGCCTCCTGCGAGGAGCTGCTGCACGGCCGGGTCGGTGAGGCCGAGGAGGGTTTTCGGCCACAGTCCGGCGACGACGGTGAGGGCGACGAGCGGCGTCCAGGCCGCGAACTCGTAACTCTGGACGTCGGCGAGCCTCGGAGCTTCCTGCGGTACGGCGCCCATGCAGACCCGGCGGACCACGACGAGTAGGTACGCGGCTGTGAGCAGGGTGCCGAAGGCGCCGATCGCCATGAAGGTGAGGAACGCCGGGCGGCTGAGCTCGGGCGCGGGTTCGAACGCGCCGAACAGCGCGAGCATCTCGCCCCAGAACCCGGCGAGACCCGGCAGCCCGAGCGAGGCGACCGCCGCGAAGGCGAGCAGGCCGCCGAGACGCGGGGCCTTGCCGTACAACGCGGCGCCGGTCTGTTCGGCGAGGGCGTCGAGGTCGGTCGTGCCCGTACGGTCCTTCAGCGCGCCGACCAGGAAGAAGAGCAGGCCGGTGATGAGGCCGTGGGCGATGTTGGCGAATAGGGCGCCGTTCACGCCGGTCGGGGTCATCGTGGCGATGCCGAGCAGGACGAAGCCCATGTGGCCGACGGAGGAGTAGGCGATGAGGCGCTTGAGGTCGCCCTTAGCGCCCTGCTTGGCCAGGGCGAGGCAGGCCAGGGATCCGTAGATGATCCCGACGACGGCGAAGGCGGCAAGGTACGGCGCGAAGTCGGCGAAGCCGTCGGGGGTGATCGGCAGCAGGATTCGTACGAACCCGTACGTGCCCATCTTGAGCAGGACGCCGGCCAGCAGCACCGAGCCGACGGTCGGGGCGGCGGTGTGGGCGTCGGGCAGCCAGCTGTGCAGCGGCCACATCGGGGTCTTGACCGCGAGCCCGAGCCCGATCGACAAAACGGCGATGACCTGCACGGATGCGGTCAGTGACCGGCCGTTGTCAGTGGCGAGTGCCACCATGTCGAATGTGCCCGCCTTGATTCCGATCAGGAGCAGGCCGAGCAGCATGACCACGGAGCCGAGCAGCGTGTAGAGGATGAATTTCCAGGCGGCCGCGGCCCGGCCCTCGCCGCCCCACCGGGCGATGAGGAAGTACATCGGGATCAGGACCATCTCGAAGGCGAGGAAGAAGAGCAGCAGATCGAGGACGGCGAAGGTGGCGAGGGTGCCGGACTCCAGGACGAGCAGCAGTGCGACGAAGGCCTTCGGGGTCGGGCCCGAGGGCATCTTGAAGTACGAGTAGAGCGCGCAGAGGAAGGTCAGCAGCGCGGTCAGGACCACAAGGGGGAGGGAAATGCCGTCGACGCCGAGGTGGATGCGCACGTCGAGTGCGGGGATCCAGCTGATGTCCGTGCTGGCCTGCATCTTCGACGGGTGGTCGTGGTCGAAGCCGAGCGCGAGGACGATCGCCGCGATGAGCACGACGCCGGTGACGGTGACGCCGTGCCGGAGCACGGCCTGCTCGGGCGACTTCCCCTTCAGCCCGGGCGGGGCGGGCAGCAGAGCGGCGGCCGCCCCGAGGAGCGGACCCACGACGACGAACGCCAGAAGGAACTGCATCACGGACTCGTTGATATCGATCACGCCTGCTCACGCTCCCGTGGCGACGAGGACGGCGGCGACCGCGAGGATGACGGTGCCGGCGAGCAGCGCGCTCACATAGGTCTGCACATTGCCGGTCTGGGCGCGCCGTACGGCGATGCCGAGCCAGCGGGGTAGGGCGCCCGCGCCACGTAGATAGGTGTCGACGACCTCGCGGTCGAGGAACCGGACGAGACTCGCGCCGGCCTGTACCGGGCGGACGAACAGCGCCCGGTACACGGCGTCGAGGTGGAAGCCGACGGCCGCGGGGCGGTGCAGCGGGCCGAGCAGCAGCCGGCCGGGGTCGGCGGGGTCGGGCGCGTAGGCCACTCCCCCGTACACGGGGGCGTGGCTGGCGATGGCCTCGGACTCGACGACCCCGGCGTCGCCCTCCGGGTGGGCCGCGACCGCACCCAGCGGGACGCGGGCGGCCAGCGAGGTGGTGTGGCGCCAGGCCCCGTACATGACGATGCCGCCGACAAGGGCCACGCCCGTGCCGACGACGGAGGTGGTCAGGGTCGGGGCGAGGTCACGGCCGTCGAACCAGTCGGGCAGCACGCGGTAGGCGAGCGCGCCGACGGCGAGGGACGGCACGGCGAGCACCCACAGCACCACGGTCATGGTCAGCGGCTGCCTGCCGTGGTCGGGGGCTTCGGCGCCCCGGCCGCGGAAGGCCAGCAGCCACAGGCGCATCGCGTAGGCGGCGGTGAGCAGGGCCGTGAGCAGGCCGGCGACGAGGACGACCCAGCCGGTGGCACCAGGGGCGTGCTCGGTGTGGCCGGTGGCGACGTGCTCGGCGGCGCCGAGGACGGACTCCTTGGAGAAGAAGCCGCTGAACGGCGGGATCGCGGCGAGCGCGAGCAGCGCCACGGTCATCGTCCAGTAGGCGTCGGGGACTCGGTCGCGCAGGTGGCTCATGCGGGCCATGGCGGCGAGCGAGTTGGTGCCGGAGGCGTGGATGATCACGCCGGCCGCGAGGAACAGCAGCGCCTTGAAGGCGCCGTGGGACAGGAGGTGGAAGACGGCGGCACCGCGGTCGGCGACGGCGAGGGCGCCGGTCATGTAGCCGAGCTGGCCGATCGTCGAGTAGGCGAGCACGCGCTTGATGTCGTCCTGGGCGAGCGCGGCGAGGCCGGAGCCGATCATCGTGACGGCGGCCATCACTGCGAGGACGATCATCGCGGCCTGGGATGCCTCGAAGACCGGAAGGAGTCGGGCGACGAAGTAGACACCGGCGGCGACCATCGTCGCGGCGTGGATCAGCGCGGAGACGGGCGTCGGACCCGCCATCGCGTCCGGGAGCCAGGTGTGCAGCGGGAACTGCGCCGACTTGCCCGCCACGCCCGCGAGGAGCAGCAGGGCGATCAGGGTCGGGTGGTCGAGGCCGCCGCTCGTGACGGTGTCGAGGACCTTCGTGATGCGGAACGACCCTGCGTCGGTGGCCAGCGCGAACAGGCCAATGAGGAAGGGGACGTCACCGAGCTTGGTCACCAGGAAAGCCTTGATGGAGGCGGCGCGGGCCTCCGGGGTCTCCCAGTAGTGACCGACCAGGAAGTACGAGCAGATGCCCATGACCTCCCAGCCGACCAGCAGCACCATCAGGTCGCCGGAGTAGACGACGAGCAGCATCGCGGAGGTGAACAGGGAGACGAGCGCGGCGTACGAGGGGTAGCGCGGGTCATCGCGCAGGTAGCCGGTCGAGTAGATCTGTACGCAGGTGGCGACGACGCCGACAAGGACGGCGACGAGGGCGGCGAAGCCGTCGATGTACAGGGCTAGTTCGATCGGGACCGAGCCGGTGGGCGTGAGCTCGGTGGCGGCGTTGATCGCCTGGTCGCCGCCCTGGCGCACGGCGACCACCGCGGCGAGCACGAGGGACGTGAGCGTCGGCAGGATGGCGAGTGGGCGGACGAAGCCGGGTGCGGTGCGGCCGAAGAGCAGACCGGCCGCGGCGCCCAGGAACGGAAGGAGGGGGACGAGTACGGCGAGGGTGGTCGTGGTCACGCGGTGGCCTCAGCCTTCTCGCCCGGCGCGGCCGTGAGGGCGTCGTGGTCGGGGCCGTCGGTGTCGTGGCTCTCGGCGGTGTCGCGGAGCTTGTCGATGTCCGAGGTGCCGCGGTTGCGGTGGACGGCGAGCACGATCGCCAGGCCGATGCCGATCTCGGCGGCGGCGATGGTGATGGTGAACAGGGTCAGTGCCTGGCCGGAGTGCAGGGTCTCCTCGGCGGCCTTGCTGAGCCAGACGTCGAAGGCGACCAGGTTGAGGTTGACGGCGTTGAGCATCAGCTCGACGGACATCAGCACCAGGATCGCGTTGCGGCGGGCCAGGACGCCGTAGAGGCCGGTGCAGAACAGGAGAGCGGAGAGTACGGCGGGATAGGCGAGGTGCATCAGCGGGCGCCTTCCTGCTCGGCCTGATCGGTTTCCCCGGCTTGATCGGTTTCCTCGGCCTGATCGGTTCCCTTGACGGGCTTGTTTCGCCCGTTCGTGTTGTTGCGGGAATCCGGGACGGATGGGGAACTACCGGTCCTGGCCCGGGAGTTCACAGAGGGAGAGCTCGACTCCGCCTTCGCTTTGCGGGACAGGACGATGGCGCCGACCAGGGCGGCGAGGAGGAGGACGGAGAGGGCCTCGAAGGGGAGGACCCAGTTCTGGAAGAGGCTCTCGCCGGTGGCCTTGGTGGAGCCGGCGGCGGGGCCGTCCAGGTCGATCCAGGTCGTGCGGAAGGCGTCGACGACCACCCAGACCAGGGTGGCCGCGGCGACGACGGCCACGGTGAGGGCGGCCCAGCGGTTGCCGGAATCGGCGTCCGGGGAGCGGCCGATGGGGGCCTTGGTGAGCATCAGACCGAACAGAAGGAGGACGACTACGGAACCGACGTAGATGAGGACCTGCACCCAGGCGATGAACTCGGCGGTGAGCAGGAGGTACTCGACGGCGAGGCCGCCTAGCGTGGCCACCAGCCACAGGGCGGCGTGCACCAGCTGCCGGGTGGTGACGGTGACCAGCGCGGCGCCGAAGGTGACGAGGCCGACGAGGAGGAAGACGATCTCGACGCCGGTCGGTGAGAGGAAGCCGTGGGTGTCGGCGGCGAGGCTCACGACTCTCCTCCCTCCTGCGATTCCGCCTGTGCGGCGGCCAGCTTCTCGGCGGTCTTGCGGGCGGCGGCGATCTCCTTGGGCTCCTCCGCGCCGGGGTCCAGGGCGGGCGGGGCCGGGACGGTCCACATCCACTCGCGGAGCTTGTCGCGCTCGTGGGTGAGTTCGCGGATGTCGGTCTCGGCGTACTCGAACTCCGGGGACCAGAACAGGGCGTCGAAAGGACATACCTCGATGCAGATACCGCAGTACATGCACAGGGAGAAGTCGATGGCGAAGCGGTCGAGGACGTTGCGGCTGCGCTCGCGACCGCCGGGGGTCGCCGCCGGGACGGTCTCCTTGTGGGAGTCGATGTAGATGCACCAGTCCGGGCACTCGCGGGCGCAAAGCATGCAGACCGTGCAGTTCTCCTCGAACAGACCGATCACACCGCGGGTGCGGGGCGGAAGGTCGGGCTGGGCGTCCGGGTACTGGGCGGTGACGGACTTCCTCGTCATCGTGCGGAGGGTGACGGCCAGGCCCTTGGCGAGCCCAGAGCCGGGGATGGGGGCCATGGTTACTGGATCACCACCTTGACGACGCCGGTGAGGGCGATCTGGGCGAGGGAGAGGGGGACGAGGAGGGTCCAGGAGAGCTTCTGGAGCTGGTCCTCGCGCAGGCGGGGGTAGGTGACGCGGAGCCAGATCACGATGAAGGCGAGGACGGCCGCCTTCAGCAGGGTCCAGACCCAGCCCAGGCCGTCGGCGCCCCAGGGACCGTGCCAGCCGCCCAGGAAGAGGACGGTGGTCAGGCCGCACAGGACGACGATTCCGGCGTATTCGGCGAGGAGGAACAGGGCGAAGCGGAGACCGGTGTACTCGGTGTAGGCGCCGAAGATGATCTCCGAGTCGGCGACGGGCATGTCGAAGGGCGGGCGCTGGAGTTCGGCGAGGCCGGCGACGAAGAAGACGATCGCGCCGACGATCTGCCAGGGCAGCCACCACCACTCGAAGGCGTCGACGATGCCCGGAAGGGAGACCGTGCCGGCCGCCATCGCGACGGAGGCGGCGGTGAGCAGCATCGGGAGTTCGTAGGCGAGGAGCTGGGCGGCGGTGCGCAGGCCGCCGAGGAGGGAGAACTTGTTGGCGGAGGCCCAGCCGGCCATGAGCGAGCCGAGCACGCCGACGCCCATGACCGCCAGCACGAAGAAGATGCCCGCGTCGACGACCTCGCCGACCGCGCCCTCGCCCGGCCCGATGGGGATGGCGAGAAGGACGAGCAGATACGGGAGGAGGGCCACGGCCGGGGCGAGCTGGAAGATACGGCGGTCCGCGCCGGCCGGGACGACGTCTTCCTTCTGCGCGAACTTCACGCCGTCGGCGACGAGTTGGGCCCAGCCGTGGAAGCCCCCGGCGTACATCGGGCCGAGGCGGCCCTGCATATGGGCCATGACCTTGTGCTCCGTCTGGCCGATGATCAGAGGGAAGGTGAGGAAGACGACGAAGACGATCAGGAGTCGCAGGGTGACGTCAAGCACGTCGTTCACTGCGGGCCTCCTGCGGGGTCGGTGCGGTCGTCGTTGGACGCGCCGTCGGATTCGCCGTCGGATTCGGCTTCGGGTTCCGGGGACTGGTCGGGAGTAGCTGCGGGGTCGGTCTGTGGCGCGGGCGAGGCGGTCGTGGCCTCGCCGGGGTCGGGCTGCTCAGGGGCCGGCTCGGGTTGCGGCGCGGGCTCGGGTTGTGGAGCGGGCTCGGGTTGCGGCTCGGGCTCGGGCTCGGGCTCGGCTGGCCGCTTCGGTTCCGACTCGTCGAATGCCGGGCGGGCGTGGTGCCAGGGCGCGTCCGGGCTGCGGGGGGTCGTGGGGGCCCTCGGAGGGGCCGAGGGCGGTGACGGTGCTGCGGCTTCGTCGGACGCGGCGGGCGCCGGGGCGCCGGATGCGGCTGTGTCCTGCGCAGCCGTATCGGAGGCTGCCGTGCCGGGAGCTGCCGCATCGGAAGCCGCTGCGTCCGAAGCGCCTGAAGGCTCTGTATCGGAAGCGTCCAAGGCCCGCTGGCTCGCGGAGCCCTCACTGGCGCTACGCGCGCGACGAGGTCCTGCCGGCCTGCCGGGCGTGGTCGATGGTGTATCTGCCGTGGTGGACGACGCGTCGGTGCCCGCCGGAGAAGCATCCGCGTCCGTCGAGGTTCCGGATCCGGCAGCGGGGGTCTCGGCCGCCGAACTCGAGGCCTCAGCCTCCCCAGCCGAATCCGCCGCCTGCTGACCGACCGACCCTTCCGACGCCTTACGAGCACGCCGCACCGCACCCTCCGCAGGAGTCGCGCCCGCGGAGGCCTCCGCGGCCTGACTCGCCGAACCCTCCGCCGCCGTACGCGCACGCCTCTGCGCAGCACCTTCCACAGCAGCCCCGCCCGCAGAGGCCTCCGCCGCCTGACTCGCCGAACCCTCCGCCGCCGTACGCGCACGGCGCACCGGCCGCTCCCCCGCAGCCCGTGCCGGCCGCTCCCCCGCAGCCCGTGCCGGCCGCTCCCCCGCAGCCCGTGCCGGTCGCTCGCCCGCAGCCCGTGTCGGCCGATCGCCGGCCGTGCGTGCCGCGCCCCTGGTCGGGCGGGTTGGGGCAGGGGGGAGTTGGCCCTTCAGGGGGCCCCATTCGTTCGGGTCGGGGACGCCCGGGGGCAGCATCTGGCGGCGTTTCGGGCCGCCGTGTTCGGATTCGCCGGGTTCCTTGGCGCCGGGCCAGGCCTTGGCGACGCGGGCTGCCAGGACGAAGTCCTTGCGGAGGGGGTGGCCCTCGAAGTTCTCCGGGAGAAGCAGGTGGTCCAGGGCCGGGTGGTCGGTGAACACCACGCCGAACATCTCGTGCGTCTCGCGCTCGTGCCAGGCCGCGCCCGCGTAGACGCCGACGGCCGAGGGCAGCGTCGGCGCCTCGTGCGGGACCGTCGTACGGACCAGCAGACGCCGTACCGGGGACAGGGCGGCGACGTGGGCCGCGACACGGAAGCCCGTGCCCGGTTCGTCGACCGCGCTCAGCCAGTCGAAGTAGGTGCAGCCCAGGGCGTCACGGGCCGCCTCCAGCGCCGCGATCCAGGAGGCCGGGGGCACGTCGACGGTCAGGACCTCGTACGACTCCTCGGCCGTGGCCTCCGGGCCGAAGAGGTCCTCGACGGGGGCGGGCAGCCAGCCGATCGTCGTCATCGGGAGCCCTCCCCAGTTCCGGCACCACCAGTACCGGTGGCACCCGCAGCACCACCCTCAATGCCACCAGTACCGGTAGCACCTCCGGCACCAGCCACTTCCGGTCCCCGCACCAACCCGCTCTGCAACGCGGCCGCGGACGGCCGTGCCGTGCCGTATCGCTCGCCCAGGGACTCGCGTGCGATCTTCTCCTGGAGCTTCAGGATCCCCTGGAGGAGTGCCTCGGGGCGGGGCGGGCAGCCGGGGACGTAGACGTCGACGGGGATGATCTGGTCGACGCCCTTGGTGACGGAGTAGGAGTCCCAGTACGGGCCGCCGCAGTTCGAGCACGCCCCGAAGGAGATGACGTACTTCGGCTCGGGCATCTGCTCGTAGAGGCGTTTGACGGCCGGGGCCATCTTGTCCGTCACCGTGCCCGAGACGACCATGAGGTCGGCCTGGCGGGGGCCTGGTGCGAAGGGGATCACGCCGAGGCGGATGAAGTCGTGGCGGGCCATCGACGCGGCGATGAACTCGATCGCGCAGCAGGCGAGGCCGAAGTTGAAGACCCAGAGCGAGTAGCGGCGGCCCCAGTTGAGGATGACCTTCATCGGCTCGGGCGCGAGGCGGGCCAGCGCGCCCAGCCGCTGCGGCTCCGGGAGCAGAACCGGCTGCTCGTTGGTGTCTGGCGTCACGTCCATGCCAGAACGCCCTTCTTGTATGCGTAGAGCAGGCCCACGGCCAGGAAGCCGAGGAAGACGAACATCTCGACGAGCGTGGTCGCGCCGTAGCCCGGGTCGGCGAAGACCGTGGCCCAGGGGAACAGGAAGATCGAGTCGATGGCGAAGATCACGTACAGGAAGGCGTAGACGTAGTAGCGGACCTGCGTGTGGGCCCAGCCCTCGCCGACGGGGTCGACGCCGCACTCGTACGTCATGAGCTTCTCGGGTGTGGGGACCACGGGGCGCAGCAGGCGGCCCGCCCCGAAGGCGACGGCGACGAACAGCACGCCGACGACGGCCAGCAGTCCGACGACCGAGTAGGACTGGAAGTAGTCCGCCGAGACGACGACGTTGTGCACATCCGCCGCGACGACGACGGTCTGTTCCGACACGTCCGCCCCTCGCTCCCTGACCTCGTGACGACCTCGTGACCGATGCCCCAGGAACAAGCCCTGGGACCAGTGTCCTGCGATGTGTGATCCCGTGAACACCCCTGTTTCCCGTGAAACAGCACTGTTCGACGATGATCTGTACGCACGGGAGTCTAGGCCCTGCTAAAGAGACCGTAAGCAGCCCGTCACGCGTTGAGATCTCGTCGAGACGCGGGAGAACCTGGGAGTACGGTGCGCGGTCGGCCGCGGGGGTGGGGTTTTCCCCCGGAGCTCGCGGCGGTCCGCTCCATGGCGCTGCGGCGCACCGCGCGGCACGCTGGCCCATATGACCGAACGCCCCAGCCCTTCGTGGGACGCCTCCCGGCGCTCCGACAGCGAGCAGCCAGCGCTGCCACCGGCCCGTTTCGCCTACGACCGGCACACCTGGAAGGAGATCGCGCACCTCCTGGCGAACCTTCCGCTGTCGCTGCTCGGATTCACCTATGTCGCGGTGGTGCTGTTCACCGGTGCCCTGCTGACCGTGACGGTGATCGGGTTCCCGTTGCTCGCGGCCGGGCTGGTGGGCGCGCGGCAGCTGGGCAAGATGGAGCGCGCACGCGCGCGTGCGCTGCTCGGGGTGCGGGTGGACGAGCCGAGTCCGCTGCCGTTGCGCGGTGGCAGGGACGGCTTCTTCCCGCAGCTGTGGCAGGCGCTGAAGGACCCGGTCGGCTGGCGCACGATCCTGTACGACTTCATCCGGCTGCCCTGGGGCATCCTCACCTTCGTCATCGCGCTGACCTCGTTGTTCGTGCTGTGGCCGGTGCTGCCGTTCATCGCGCGGGGCCTGGCGAACGCGGACCGGGCGATGGTGCGCGGTCTGCTGTCGCCCTCCGACGAGCTGGAGCGCCGTATCGCCGAACTGGAGTCGGACCGTGGGGTCGTCGTGGACACGGCGGCCGCCGATCTGCGTCGCATCGAACGCGATCTGCACGACGGCGCCCAGGCCCGGCTGGTCAACCTCGCCATGGGGCTGGGTCTGGCCAAGGAGAAACTCCTGGAGGACCCGGACACGGCGGCCTCGATGGTCGAGGAGGCGCACGGCGAGGTGAAGCTCGCGCTTCAGGAGTTGCGCGATCTGGCGCGCGGCATCCATCCGGCCGTACTGACCGACCGCGGCCTGGACGCCGCCCTGTCGGCGGTCGCCTCGCGCTGCACGGTGCCGGTGAAGGTGACCGTCGACCTGCCGGCCAGACCGGTGGCGGCCATCGAGGGGATCGCCTACTTCACCGTCTCCGAGCTGCTGCAGAACGTCAGCAAGCACAGCGGGGCGAAGTCGGCCTCGGTGGATGTGTGGCGGTCGGACGACCGGCTGCTGATCCAGGTGTGGGACGACGGGCGCGGCGGCGCCCGCCTCGACGGCGGTACGGGCATGCGCGGGCTCGCCGACCGGCTGGACGCGGTGGACGGACTCTTCGTCATCGAGTCACCGCGCGGCGGCCCCACGACCGTGACGGCCGAGCTGCCCTGGCGGGACCGCGCCCCCGGGCAGGGGTAGGGAAAACCCCCCGTTCAAGAGGCCGACGGCCTCCATGTTCCGTGGACCTGTGGTCGAGGAGGGTGGAGGTACGACGGCACAGCCCCCGCGGGGCTGACGGGACGAGGAGAACGGACGACACCGATGGCCACGGACTACGGACAGGGCTACGGGCACGGGCTCGGTTTCCCCGAGCGCGGCCTCCCCGAGCACGGCGGAGAGCGACGGCACCGGCTGCCCGCCGGGCTGCGGGCGCCGTTCGAGGCACGCAGCTGGCGCGAGTTCGGCTATGTGCTGCTCGGCTTCCCGATCAGCGTGCTGCTCTTCGTGTACGCCGTGACGATGGTGTCGCTGGGCGTGGGCCTGCTGGTGACGTTCCTCGGCATCCCGGTGCTGGCGGCGGGCCTGGCCGGCTGCCGGGGCTTCGGGGCGCTGGAGCGGGCGCGCGCGCGTGCGCTGCTGCACCTGGAGGTGGCCGACCCGGAGCCGCTGCGGATGCGTAGGCGCGGCTTCATGGGGTGGATGGGCGCCGTACTGAAGAGCGGGACGTCGTGGCGGTCCCTGCTGTACGCCGTGCTGCATCTGCCGTGGGCGACCTTCTCCTTCGTCGTCGCCGTGAACGTCTGGGCGTACGGCTGGGCGCTGCTGACGTATCCCTTCTGGTTCTGGGTCTTCCCGTTGTGGACCGGTCAGGACGGCATTCAGCTGTACGGCGACGAGACCCACCACATCTACCTCGACAACCCCTTCGAGATCACGGTCACCGCGCTGGTGGGCCTGCTGTTCACGCTGGCCACGCCCTGGATGGTGCGGGCGCTGACGACGGTGGACCGGCTGCTGGTGCACGGCCTGCTCGGCCCGTCGCGGCTGGCCACGCGCGTGGTGGAGCTGGAGTCCGACCGTGGTGTCGTGGTCGATACGGCCGCCGCCGACCTGCGGCGCATCGAGCGCGACCTGCACGACGGCGCCCAGGCCCGCCTGGTGGCCCTGGCCATGGATCTCGGCCTCGCGAAGGAGAAGCTGTCGGAGGACCCGCAGGCCGCGGCGCGGATGGTCGACGAGGCGCACGGCGAGGTGAAGACGGCGCTTCAGGAACTGCGCGACCTGGCACGCGGGATCCATCCGGCGGTCCTGACCGACCGGGGGCTGGACGCGGCCATGTCGGCGGTGGCCTCGCGGTGCACTGTGCCGGTGGAGGTCCAGGTCGATCTGGAGGAGCGGCCGGTGCCGGCGATCGAGGGGATCGCTTACTTCACGGTGTCGGAGCTGCTGCAGAACATCAGCAAGCACTCGCGGGCGACGTGGGCGGCCGTGGATGTGTGGCGGGTGGAGAACCGGCTGATGCTGCAGGTCGTGGACAACGGCATCGGCGGTGCGGACGCCTCCGGCGGCTCGGGGCTGGCGGGGCTGGCCGAGCGGCTGGACGCGGTGGACGGGATTCTGGTGGTGGACTCGCCGGTCGGGGGGCCGACCCGGGTGACGGCGGAGCTGCCCTGGCGGACCGTGTAGTTCGGGTGGGCCGTCCGGCCCACGGTGGGCGGGATCCGGCTCCGGTTGGTTCGGAGTCGGAATTCCGTGTGTTCGCAAGCACTCCCTGAGCAGATTCACGAGCGTGCGCCCCGAAGACGCCCCCTTGTTCCACGCGATGGTTCCCTCAGTTCCACGCGGTCGCTCCCCCGGTTCCACGTGATCGTTCCCCCGGGTCCACGTGATCGTTTCCCCGGTCCCACGCGGTCGCTCCCCCGGGTCCCATGGCCGCTCCCTCGGTCCCACGCGGCCGCTCCCCCGGTCCGACGCGATCGCTCCCCGGTCCCACGCGATCCGAACTGCGGCCGGCAGGTTATCCACAGGCCCGGTGCGGAAGAGCCGATCGCGGGATACTGAGGTCGCGAGGACGACAGGGCCGGGGCACGCTCGGCCGGAATGCCAAGGCTCGGGGGGCCGAGGATCGTGGAGGACAGGGTGCGGGTGGTCATCGCCGAGGACTCGGTGCTGCTCAGGGAGGGATTGACCCGGCTGTTGACCGACCGTGGGCACGAGGTCGTGGCGGGGGTGGGGGACGGCGACGCGCTGGTCAAGACCATCACGGAGCTGGACGGACAGGGCGAGCTGCCGGACGTGGTGGTCGCGGACGTACGGATGCCGCCGACGCACACCGACGAAGGGGTCCGGGCGGCGGTGCTGCTGCGCAAGGCACATCCCGGACTCGGGGTACTCGTGCTGTCGCAGTACGTGGAGGAGCGGTACGCCACGGAGCTGCTGGCCGGTTCCAGCCGCGGAGTCGGCTATCTGCTGAAGGACCGCGTGGCGGAGGTCCGGGAGTTCGTGGACGCGGTCGTGCGCGTGGCACAAGGGGGCACGGCCCTCGACCCGGAGGTCGTCGCCCAGCTGCTGGGCCGCAGCCGTAAGCAGGACGTGCTCGCGGGGCTCACCCCGCGCGAGCGGGAGGTCCTGGGGCTGATGGCCGAGGGGCGGACCAACTCCGCCATCGCCCGGCAGTTGGTGGTGAGCGACGGTGCCGTAGAGAAGCACGTCAGCAACATCTTCCTGAAGCTCGGGCTGTCCCAGAGCGACGGGGATCACCGGCGGGTGCTCGCGGTGCTCACCTACCTGAACTCCTGACCGGCCGACCCCGTGTCAGTCGAGTGGGTGACCGCTCCCGCGGCATCCACCGCGCGGGCGCCCGCACAGCAACCGAACGAAGAGCGGGGAGCGTCTTCTAAAGCAGCGCCGGGGGGTGTGTGAACCATGACAAGTCAGAGTGGCGAACCGTCTCAAATCCATGTCCGTCATGCGAATGGCCCGGGGAGGGCGACCTTTGCGGACGTAGGGTTGATCCTGGGAAGGCTTGCGGGAAGGCCATGCCCAGACAGCCGCCTCGAAGGAGGTCCAGTTCAGTGACCAGCCAGGTCAGTAGCCCAGCGGAGCAGGCCGACGAAGCCGTCGTGGGAGAGCAGCGCAAACCGGCAGGGACGACGAAGGACGTCCGCCGGCTGGACCGGGTGATCATTCGTTTCGCGGGGGACTCGGGCGACGGTATGCAGCTCACCGGCGACCGCTTCACCTCGGAGACGGCGTCCTTCGGCAACGACCTTTCGACACTGCCGAACTTCCCCGCCGAGATCCGCGCCCCCGCCGGGACCCTGCCGGGTGTGTCCTCCTTCCAGCTGCACTTCGCCGACCACGACATCCTGACGCCGGGCGACGCGCCGAACGTGCTGGTGGCGATGAACCCGGCGGCCCTGAAGGCCAACATCTCCGATCTGCCGCGCGGCGCGGAGATCATCGTCAACACGGACGAGTTCAGCAAGCGGGCGATGCAGAAGGTGGGTTACGACGCCTCGCCGCTGGAGGACGGCTCGCTCGACGGCTACAGCCTCCACCCGGTGCCGCTGACGACCCTGACGGTGGAGGCGCTGAAGGAATTCGACCTCACGCGCAAGGAGGCCGAGCGCAGCAAGAACATGTTCGCGCTGGGCCTGCTGAGCTGGATGTACCACCGCCCGACCGAGGGCACCGAGAGATTCCTGAAGGCGAAGTTCGCCAAGAAACCCGACATCGCCGCCGCCAACATCGCCGCGTTCCGCGCGGGCTGGAACTTCGGCGAGACGACCGAGGACTTCGCGGTCTCCTACGAGATCGCCCCGGCGACGACGGCGTTCCCGGTGGGCACCTACCGGAACATCTCCGGCAACCTCGCGCTGTCCTACGGGCTGATCGCCGCGTCTCGCCAGGCGGACCTGCCGCTGTATCTGGGCTCGTACCCGATCACCCCGGCCTCGGACATCCTGCACGAGCTGAGCCGGCACAAGAACTTCGGCGTACGGACCTTCCAGGCCGAGGACGAGATCGCCGGCATCGGCGCGGCGCTGGGGGCGGCCTTCGGCGGCTCGCTCGCGGTGACCACGACCTCGGGTCCCGGAGTGGCACTGAAGTCGGAGACCATCGGGCTCGCGGTCTCTCTCGAACTGCCGCTGCTGGTGATCGACATCCAGCGCGGCGGCCCGTCGACGGGTCTGCCGACCAAGACCGAGCAGGCGGACCTGCTGCAGGCGATGTTCGGCCGCAACGGCGAGGCGCCGGTGCCGATCGTCGCCCCGTGCACACCGGCCGACTGCTTCGACGCGGCTCTGGAGGCGGCGCGGATCGCGCTGACGTACCGCACTCCGGTGATGCTGCTGTCGGACGGCTATCTCGCCAACGGCTCCGAGCCCTGGCGGATCCCGGAGCTGGACGAGCTGCCGGATCTGACCGTGCAGTTCGCGCAGGGCCCGAACCACACCCTTGAGGACGGCAGCGAGGTCTTCTGGCCGTACAAGCGCGACCCGCAGACCCTCGCCCGGCCGTGGGCGATCCCGGGCACGCCGGGCCTGGAGCACCGCATCGGCGGCATCGAGAAGGAGGACGGCACGGGCAACATCTCGTACGCCCCGGCCAACCACGACTTCATGGTGCGCACCCGCCAGGCCAAGATCGACGGCATCGAGGTGCCGGACCTGGAGGTCGACGACCCGCACGAGGCGAAGACGCTGGTGCTGGGCTGGGGATCGACGTACGGCCCGATCACGGCGGCGGTGCGCCGACTGCGTACCGCGGGCGAGTCGATCGCGCAGGCGCATCTGCGTCATCTGAACCCGTTCCCGAGCAACCTGGGCGTGGTACTCGGGCACTACGAGAAGGTGGTGATCCCCGAGATGAACCTCGGTCAGCTCGCCACTCTGGTCCGGGCGAAGTACCTGGTGGACGCCCACTCGTACAACCAGGTCAATGGCATGCCGTTCAAGGCGGAACAGCTTGCCAAGGCTCTCAAGGAGGCCATCGATGCCTGAGACGTCCGCGGAAGGCACGGGCACGATCGAGGCGCTCTCGCTCGTCCCCAAGGCCGTGGCCCGGCAGTCCATGAAGGACTTCAAGTCCGATCAGGAAGTGCGCTGGTGCCCCGGCTGCGGTGACTACGCGATCCTCGCGGCGGTCCAGGGCTTCATGCCGGAGCTGGGTCTGGCCAAGGAGAACATCGTCTTCGTCTCGGGCATCGGCTGTTCGTCACGCTTCCCGTACTACATGAACACCTATGGGATGCACTCCATCCACGGCCGCGCCCCGGCCATCGCGACGGGCCTGGCCACGTCGCGCCGGGACCTGTCGGTGTGGGTGGTCACGGGCGACGGTGACGCGCTGTCGATCGGCGGCAACCATCTGATCCACGCCCTGCGGCGCAACGTCAACCTCAAGATCCTGCTGTTCAACAACCGGATCTACGGCCTGACGAAGGGCCAGTACTCCCCGACCTCCGAGGTCGGCAAGATCACCAAGTCGACGCCGATGGGCTCCCTGGACGCGCCCTTCAACCCGGTGTCGCTCGCGATCGGCGCGGAGGCGTCCTTCGTGGCCCGCACGGTGGACTCCGACCGCAAGCACCTCACCCAGGTGCTGCGCGAGGCGGCCGCTCACAAGGGCACGGCGCTGATCGAGATCTACCAGAACTGCAACATCTTCAACGACGGCGCCTTCGAGGTCCTCAAGGACAAGCAGCAGGCGGAGGAGGCGGTGATCCGGCTGGAGCACGGGCAGCCGATCCGCTTCGGCACGGACGGTTCGCGCGGTGTCGCACGGGACGCTCGGACGGGCGATCTGAAGGTCGTCACTGTGACCCCGGAGAACGAGTCGGAGATCCTGGTCCACGACGCCCACTCCGCGTCCCCGACCACGGCCTTCGCCCTGTCCCGCCTGGCCGACCCGGACACCCTGCACCACACTCCGATCGGTGTGTTCCGCTCGGTGGAGCGTCCGGTGTACGACACCCAGATGGCCGACCAGCTGGACACGGCGATCGAGCAGAACGGCAAGGGAGATCTGGCGGCGCTGCTGGCGGGCGGGGACACCTGGACGGTCGTCGGCTGACCGACGGCTGGACCCGACGGCTGAAGTCGACGGCATGGTGAGGGCCTGGACGCGCTGCGGCGGTCAGGCCCTCACGCCGTCGGCGGGCCCTCCGGCGCAGCCCTAAGCGCACAGCCCGAAAGCGCCCAGGTCACGCCTGCTGGGCACCGTTCCTGCGCGCGTCGTACACCTCGCGTGCCTTCTCCACCTGCCCCATCCGCTCCTGGGTCCACAGCGCCAGTCCCCGCACCTGCTCCGCCGCCTCGCGGCCCAGTTCGGTGAGGGAGTAGTCGACCCGCGGGGGGATCACCGGCTTGGCGTCACGGTGGACCAGGCCGTCGCGTTCCAGGGTCTGGAGGGTCTGGGTCAGCATCTTCTCGCTGACCCGGCCGATCGCACGGCGCAGTTCGCTGAAGCGGTAGGGGCGATCCAGCAGCTCGATCAGGACAAGGACGCCCCAGCGGCTGGTGACATGCTCCAGGACCAGGCGGTGCGGACACATCTTCTCGCCGACGCCGACGCCAACGCCAACGCCAACGCCAACGGCGACCCCAACGTCGTACTTACCGGTCGTCGCACTCTCCACGCCGCTTACTACCATGCCAGTACCTTACTTCAAAGTGGGTACTTTCGCTTAGTTAGCGCGGCTCCTATGGTTAGTGCCACCGCACCCCACAAGGAGTTCTGATCATGAGCATCGTCGTCACCGGAGCCACCGGACAACTGGGCCGTCATGTCGTGGAGCAGCTGCTGGAGAAGGTTCCGGCCGACCAGGTGACCGCCGTCGTCCGCTCCCCCGAGAAGGCCGCCGACCTCGCCGAGC
This sequence comes from Streptomyces sp. NPDC111802, assembly GCF_055634335.1. Lineage (NCBI taxonomy): Bacteria > Bacillati > Actinomycetota > Actinomycetes > Kitasatosporales > Streptomycetaceae > Streptomyces > Streptomyces sp. NPDC111802. The sequence continues at coordinate 24,305 of NZ_JBVKCZ010000023.1, forward strand.
GCGGTGTGCGGCTCGCCGTCGCCGACTACAACACCCCCGAGACCTTCGACGGACTCTTCGCCGCGGGCGACAAGGTGCTGCTCATATCCGGCAGCGAGGTCGGCAACGACCGCGTCGGCCAGCACAAGGTCGTCATCGACGCCGCCAAGGCCGCCGGCGTCGCCCTGCTCGCCTACACCAGCGCCCCCGGCAGCCTGACGGCCGCCCTCGCCGACGATCACCGCGGCACCGAGGAGGCGCTCCTGGAGTCGGGTCTGCCGTATGTGCTGCTGCGCAACGGCTGGTACCACGAGAACTACACCGAGAACCTCGCCCCCGTCCTGGAGTACAGCGCGGTCACCCACGCCGCCGGGGCGGGCCGCGTCTCCTCCGCCTCCCGCGCCGACTACGCGGCCGCCGCGGTCGCCGTACTGACCGGTGAGGGGCACGAGAACAAGACGTACGAGCTGGGTGGCGACATCGCCTGGAGCTTTGCCGAGTACGCCGCCGAGCTGAGCCGGCAGACCGGCAAGGAGATCGCCGAGAACCCCGTCTCCGTCGAGGCCTTCACCGGCATCCTGGCCGGCGCCGGGCTGCCGGAGCCGTTGGCCGCGATCATCGCCGGGGTGGACGCCTCCGTCGAGAAGGGCGAGCTGGTCGTGGACAGCGGGGATCTGTCCCGCCTGGCCGGCCGTCCGACCACCCCGATCGCCGAGTCGATCGCGGCCGCGCTCAAGGGCTGACTTCCAGAGAGTTCCTCCCGGGAGATTTCCGCAGGTCATCCAGGGCGCCGACGCCCCCGGCGCACCCTCGGGTGAACCGGACCCCCGCATGTCACGACCGTATGGCGATACGGACATGACACGCGGGGGCTTTCGGCGTTACCTTCGTGCGGGCCGACGTAGGGACGCGGCCATGTGAGGGCGTGAAGGAGGGGCCGTGACCGGGACGTCCAGGGGTGAGCGGCGGATGGGGCTGCTGAACGGCTTCGCGGCGTACGGCATGTGGGGGCTCGTCCCCCTCTTCTGGCCCCTGCTGAAGCCCGCCGGCGCGATCGAGATCCTCGCCCACCGAATGGCCTGGTCCCTCGTCTTCGTGGTGGTCGCGCTGCTCGTCATACGCCGCTGGGCCTGGGCGGGTGAGCTGATACGGCAGCCCCGGCGGCTGGCGTTGATCGCCGTGGCCGCCGGGGTGATCACCGTCAACTGGGGCGTCTACATCTGGTCCGTGAACTCGGGCCATGTGGTGGAGGCCTCGCTCGGGTACTTCATCAACCCGCTCGTCACGATCGCGATGGGCGTGCTCCTCCTCAAGGAGCGGCTGCGGCCCGTGCAGTGGGCGGCGGTCGGGGTCGGCTTCGCGGCCGTGATCGTGCTGACCGTGGGCTACGGCCAGCCCCCGTGGATCTCTCTCGTCCTCGCGTTCTCCTTCGCCACGTACGGGCTGGTGAAGAAGAAGGTCAATCTGGGCGGCATCGAGTCGCTGGCCGCCGAGACCGCGATCCAGTTCCTGCCCGCCGTGGCGTATCTGGCCTGGCTGTCGGCCCAAGGGAAGTCGACGTTCACCTCGGAGGGGCCCGGCCATGTGGCGCTGCTGGCGGCCACCGGAGTCGTCACCGCACTGCCGCTGGTGTGCTTCGGCGCGGCCGCGATACGGGTGCCGTTGTCGACACTGGGGCTGCTGCAGTACCTGGCGCCGGTCTTCCAGTTCCTGCTGGGCGTCCTGTACTTCCACGAGGCTATGCCGGCCGAGCGGTGGGCCGGGTTCGCGCTGGTGTGGCTGGCGTTGACGCTGCTGACGGCGGACGCGTGGCGTGCGGCGCGGCGCTTGAGGGCCGCCGAGATCAGCGTGCCGCGGGTGGTCGAGAAGCCGGCGTCCGCCGCAGTGGACGCCTGATCTGGGGGCGGCAGCCCCCAGACCCAGCCCCCGGACCAAGCCCCGGACCCAGCCCCGGACTCAGCCCTCAGACCCAGCTCCCAGACCAAGCCCCCAGACCCCGCTTCGGCCCTGAACGCACCTCGTCCTCAAACGCCGGACGGGCCGAGTTGCCCGAATCGGCGTTTTTCGATTGCGGCCCGCTCACCCCACCCCCTATGAGTGGTCGCATGACACAGGAATCCGCAACCACCCCCGCCCCCCTCCACTGGAAGCTCGTCATCGACTGCGCCAACCCCCAGTCGCAGGCGGACTTCTGGGCCGCCGCGCTGCACTACGAGGTCGAGGACAACAACGCCCTCATCGAGCGGCTGCTGGAACTCGGCGCGCTGCCGCGGGAGGCCGTCGTCGAGTTCCACGCCCGGCTCGCCTTCCGGGACCTCGTGGCAGTACGGCATCCGGACGACCCGTACGACAAGGACAGCGGCACCGGGCTGGGTCGGCGGCTGCTGTTCCAGCGGGTGCCGGAGGAGAAGACCGTCAAGAACCGGCTCCACCTCGATCTGCACCCGGCGGCCGGGGAACGCGAGGGCGAGGTCGAACGGCTGGAGGGGCTGGGGGCGAGTGCGCTGCGGCAGGTGAACGAGCCGTCGGGGCAGTGGGTGGTGATGGCGGATCCGGAGGGGAACGAGTTCTGCGTGCACTAGGCGGGGTCAGGCAGGCACGTAGCGTCCGCGGCACCCATAGGGTTTTCCCTATCCGAACTCCCCGTCCGAATAGCGCTCTTGACGGAGAGTCAGGCTCACCCTGACCATCCAAGGCACCCCATTCACTGAGGAATCCGCGTGATTCCCTAGGAATTCGGAGCCCCCCACATGAAGCTCCCCGTCTCCTGGCGTGCGTCGGCGGCCGCCGCAGTCGCGACCGCCACGCTTCTGACCAGCGGGTCCATAGCCGGCGCGACGCCCAGAGCCGAGGCCCTGGCCGCCGCCCCCGACATCCCCGTGGCCAACGTCAAGGCCCACCTCACCCAGCTGCAGTCCATAGCCACCGCCAACGGCGGCAACCGCGCCCACGGCCGCCCCGGCTACAAGGCCTCCCTCGACTATGTAAAGGCAAAGCTGGACGCGGCCGGATACACCACGAGCATCCAGCAGTTCACGTCCTCGGGCCGCACCGGCTACAACCTGATCGCCGACTGGCCCGGCGGCGACACCAACCAGGTCGTCATGGCCGGCTCCCACCTCGACAGTGTCTCCTCCGGCCCCGGCATCAACGACAACGGCTCCGGCTCGGCGGCGGTCCTGGAGACCGCGCTGGCCGTGTCGCGGGCCGGCTACCAGCCCACCAAGCATCTGCGCTTCGCCTGGTGGGGCGCGGAGGAACTGGGCCTCGTCGGCTCCCGCTACTACGTCAACAACCTCTCCTCCGCCAACCGAGCGAAGATCGGCGGCTATCTGAACTTCGACATGATCGGCTCGCCCAACCCGGGCTACTTCGTCTACGACGACGACCCCGCGATCGAGAAGACCTTCAAGGACTACTACGCCGGCCTCGGCATCGCGACCGAGATCGAGACCGAGGGCGACGGCCGCTCCGACCACGCGCCGTTCAAGAGCGCGGGCGTGCCGGTGGGCGGGCTGTTCACGGGGGCGAGCCGGACGAAGACGGCGGCGCAGGTGGCCAAGTGGGGCGGCACCTCCGGGCAGTCCTTCGACCGCTGCTACCACTCGTCCTGCGACACCACGTCCAACATCAACGACACCGCCCTCGACCGCAACAGCGACGCCGTGGCGTACGCGGTGTGGGAGCTGTCGGAGTGAGCAGCTGACTCGAATCCTGAGTCCGCCTGAGTCCTCCTGTTTCAGGCCTGACTCAGGAGGACTCAGCCTGAGTCAGTTCCCGGGCGGTTCGGCCGACTTGGCGGCTCGGGCGGTGAGTCGGTCCATGCGCGCACGGGCCGACTCCAGTTCCTCGACGTCGTCGGCGGCCGGACCGCCCTCCGCCGTGAGCTCGGCCCACAGATCGAGCAGGTCACGGCCGAGGTGCAGACCCAGCGCGGGGTCCCGCACGGCGCGCCAGGCCGTGGCCGCGCCGTGGAGGCTGCCGTACGCCGCCTCCGCGTCCCGGGCGCGGTGGTGCCGGCGCGCCACGTCGAGGGCGAGGGCGAAGGCGCGCTCCGGGTCTCCCGCCAAGTAGGCAATGTACGCGGTGAGTTCACGGATCCGCAGCACCTCGGGGTGCTCCGGCCCCAGCACCGCCGACGCCTCCGCCACGGTCCGCTCCGCGAGTTCCGCCGCCTCAGCCGTGCGCCCCGCCTTCACGGCGTCGTTGATCCGCGCGCTCGGTTCGGCGAAGGGGGAGGCGTCGGCGGTGGTGGAGGCGGCGGTCGGCGCATCGCCGAACATGGCTTCGGCCACCGCGTCGAAGCCTCGCGGCGGGGTGGGCTTGGGGTCGAGATCGAGCTCCGGATCCGCGGCCGGGGCCGGGCCGGACACGAGGATGGGTCCCCGGGAGGCCGGCGGCGAGACGGGGAGGGGGGCCGGGTCGGACAGCGGGATGGGCTCACTCGCGGAGTCCGGCAGCTGATCGGCCTCGGGCGCGGCGGGAGCCGGTCGGTCGGGCTGCGGTGCGGCGTCCTGCGGCAGATCGCCTTGCGGCAGATCGGCCTGCGATACGGCGTCCTGCCGAGCGGCGGTCCGCGGTACGGCGTCCTGCAGCAGATCGCCTTGCGGTACGGCCGTCTGCGGTACGGCTGTCCGCGCTACGTCCGTCGGCTCCGGCCCCGCGTCCATGCGCGGCGGTGGGCCGAACTCCCCCAGCGGCGGCGCCACCGTGCCGGGCGCGGCCTCCCGCACCGGGTCGGGCAGCGAGCGCAGCCGGAAGGTGGGCGGGGCTTCCTGCGCCGGGCCCGGCAGCGGTCGTAGGACATGGGTGGGGGTGTCCCGATGCGGCGCCGCACCCGGCGCGGGGGCGCTCGTAGCAGCGGCGGGCGGCGCGGGGAGCGCGAGCGGTGCCGGGGGCGCGGGCGGGGCCGTCCGCACCGGCTCGGCGGTGTAGCGGCTGGACCCGTCCTGCTCCACCAGCAGCGGGACGACGTAGCCGATGCGCTCGTCGTGGACGGTGGCGTGCACGGGGTGGCCGGCCGCGAGGGCGATGCGCTGGAGGTGGGTCAGGACGACGTGCTGGATCTCCTCGCCAGGAGCCGCGCTGACGGGTACACCGCCGATCGACGCGCCGCCCGCGCCCGGACCGGCCGCAGGGACGTGCACATCGATCGGCGCGGCCACGGAGGCCGACTCGGCGGCGTGTTTCTGGTCCCGCTTCTTCGCGCGGCTCAGTCGAGGCATCGCTTCCCTCACTCGCATGCGCCGGGGAGTTCGCGGACGGCGCGTTCGGGTTCCATGGTGCTCCCTCTCGCCCGTGGGTTCCGCTTCCCCGGCGTCCAGGTCCGTCGCTCAGGCCGGACACGTCGTACACGTACTCTCGAGTCTCTCCGGCCGCGCGCGGTGCGGACGTCACCGGGGCGTCACAGACTCGTTCCAGGAGCTTGTGCCACGTCACAGCGTTCTCATGCCTGGCGCGAAGATCGATGGCGTGACGAGGGAGGAGTGCGGGCATGCGGACTGACGTGCACGTACAGCAGGGGCGGCCGCAGCCGGGGCCGGAGATCTGGGTCCGGGGGCCGGTGGCCCTGCCGGAGGATCCGCCGCGCTCCCCCTCCGCCGGCGGGCCCCGGCGGTTCTCCTGGGTCGGCGTGCACGGCGGGGCCGGTGTCTCCACACTCGCCGCGGTCTACGGCGGCCACGACTGCGGCCGGGACTGGCCGGGGCCGGCCGCTCCGCCGTCGGTGCTGCTCGTGGGCCGTACGCACGCGGCCGGACTGGCCGCCGCCCTGAACGCCCTGGAGGTCTTCCGGCGCGGTGAGGCACCGCACGGGCTCGACCTCGACGCCGTGGTCCTGGTCGCGGACGCGCCGGGCCGGCTTCCGCGCCCACTCGCCGAGCGGGTCAAGGTCATCGAGTCGGTAATCGACGTGTACCGGGTGCCATGGGTACCGGCTTGGCGACTCGGCGATCTGGCCGGCCGGCCGCCCAGGGAGGCCGAGACACTGGCACGACTGACCGGTCGTGCGCGCTGAGGCCCCCCACGCTCTCCACCCTCTCCGCCCTCTCCGCCGGGGAAATCGCCGCAGCCGTACGCTCCCGGACCTTCCGCGCGGCCGAAGTCGTCACGCGAACCCTCGACCTCATCGAGCGAGCCGACCCACTCCTCTGTGCCTTCATCGAGGTATGGGGAGAGGAGGCTCTTCGACGGGCCGCCGATATCGACGCACGGGTCGAGGCGGGTGAACATCTGCCGCTGGCCGGCGTACCGATCGGCGTCAAGGGACGCCGAGGGCTGACCGCGGCGGGCCCGCTGCTCGCGGCGGGGTGCGTGGCCGTGGGCGCGACGTCCGTACCGGGACCGGGAACCGCCTGGCAGACCTGGGGACTTGGCCGACACGGCCGTACGGTCAACCCCTGGCGGCACGACCGTACGCCGGGCGGCTCCTCGGCCGGTTCCGCGGCGGCCGTCGCCGCGGGGCTGGTTCCGCTCGCGACCGGGAACGACGGGGCCGGGTCGGTGCGGATTCCGGCGGCGTGGTGCGGGGTCGTCGGGCTGAAGGTCGGCAACGGACGGTTGCCGACGGCCGACCGCACCGGGCTCATGGCGCCGGGGGTGCTGGCGCGGTGCGTGGAGGACGCGGCGGCCTACTGGAGGGTGGTGTCGAGGGACGGGACACCCGAGCCCGGCGAGTCCGTGTCCGTGTCCGACTCCGCCAGGCCGGCCGTCCCGAACCACGCCCCGACCGCCGTATGGTCCCCCGACCTCGGCTTCGACTCGCCCGACCCGGACGTCGTCGCCGTCGCCCACGCCGCCGCCGTACGACTCGCCGAGGCCGGCGCGATACGCCCGGCGCACCCACTCCCACACACTCCGCTCCGCCTCGAAGACCCGGCCCCGGCCTGGCTCGCCCTGCGGAACCCGGATGCCGGGCCCGCCCTCACCCGCGAGGCGCACCGCATCCGCGCCGTGAACGACAGCCGCCTGGCCGCCCTCTTCGCCGACGCCCAGCTGCTGCTGACGCCGACCGCACCGACCCCACCGCACGGCCACGACGGCCCGGGCGAGCGCTATTCCACGGCGCTCACCTGGGCGTTCAACCTGAGCGGGCATCCGGCGATCAGCATCCCGGCGGGCTTCGGGCCGGACGGTTGCCCGGTCGGGCTCCAGTTGGTGGCGGCGCACGGCGGGGAGTCGCTGTTGCTCGCAGTGGCCAAAGCGGCCGAGGCACACCTCGGACCCGGACGACCCGGACCCGGACCCGGACCCGGACCCGGACCCTGGGCTTCTGCATGCGTGCGCATATAATGCACATGCTATTAGTTGTCGTACGCCGACCTTCCGGCCCGCTGTGACGGCCTGTGACGGCCGACCGTTTGGGGGACCCATGACCCGCCGCTTCCTGTTCGTCCTCGGCAGCAGCCGCTCCGACGGCAACACCGAGCTGCTCGCCCGCAGGGCCGCCGAGCAGTTGCCCGAGGATGTCGAACAGCAGTGGATCGATCTGGCCGAGCATCCGCTGCCCGACTTCGAGGACCTGCGGCACGACAGCGACCATGTGCGCCCCACGGAGGGCGATGTGGCACTGTTGCTCGACGCGACGCTCGCGGCGACGGACATCGTGATCGCCTCGCCGCTGTACTGGTACTCGGTGTCCGCCCACGTCAAGCGCTACCTCGACTACTGGTCGGGCTGGCTGCGCACACCCGGCATCGACTTCAAGGCGACCATGGCCGGGCGCACCCTGTGGGGCGTCACCGCGCTCGCGCACGCGGAGCAGGAGGTCGCCGATCCGCTGGTCGGGACGCTCAGCAACTCCGCCGCGTACATGGGGATGCGCTTCGGCGGGGTGCTGCTCGGCAACGGCAGCAAGCCCGGTGACGTGCTCAACGACGCGGAGGCCCTGACCCGGGCGAAGACATTCCTCGCCCGGGAGGCGCCGCTCGCGCGCTTCCCGTACGAGACGCCGTAAGCCCGCGGACCCTAGGCCGTGATGTCCTTCGTCGTGAACCGCGCCCACGCCGCCGAGCCGAACACCGCCGCGTAGAGGGCCTGGATGCCGAGGTTCTTGACCAGGTCGTCCCAGTAGACGGGTTCGCGCATGAGGTCGGCGAAGGACAGCCAGTAGTGCGAGAAGAAGTACGGCTGGATCGCGTGGAGCTGGGGGATCTGGTCGAGGATCTGGACGGTGATCAGCAGGCCGACGGTCGTCGCCATCGCCGCGATGCCGCTGTTGGTCAGCGTCGAGACGAACAGGCCGAGCGCGGCCACGCCGATGAGTGACGCGGCGACGACGAGGGCGATCAGCAGGGCTCTGACCAGCCCCTCGGCGAAGCTGATCCGGGTGCCGGAGATGGTCGTGAGGTCGCCGAGCGGGAAGAGCAGCGCCCCGACGGTGAGTGCCGAGACCGCGACCACGAGGGTGGCCACCACGCAGAAGGCCATCGTGGTCGCGTACTTGGTCAGGAGCAGGCGGGTGCGTCCGGCGGGGGCTACCAGGAGGTAGCGGAGGGTGCCCGCGTTCGCCTCGCCGGCTATCGCGTCGCCCGCGATGACGCCGATCGCCATCGGCAGGAAGAACGGCAGCGTCGCGGCCAGCGCGGTGAAAACCAGGAACAGGCCGTTGTTGGTGATCTGGGAGATGAACGCCGGACCGCCACCGCCCTCCGGACCACCGCCTCCGGCCGATGAACCGCCGCCGGTCTCGATCTTCACGGCGATCCCGACCAGGATCGGCACTGCGGCCAGGACGGCGAGCAGCGCGAGGGTGCGCCAGCGCCGGAAGGTGGTGAGCAGCTCGCTGCGGAGGAGTCCGAAGGTCCACAGCGGGCTGGGCTTGCGGGGCGCTTCGGTCTCCGGGGGCGCTTCGGTCTCCGGGGTCGCATCGGTCCCCGGGATCGCTTCGGCCTCCGGGACCGCGCCCTCCCCCGAGATCACTTCAGCCCCCGAGATCGCTTCAGCCCGCGAGTTCGCTTCAGCCCGCGACATCGAACCCCTCCCCCGTGAGCGCCACGAACGCGTCCTCCAGGGAGGCCCGCTCGACACCGAAGCCCCGGACCCGGACACCGGCCTTCACCAACGCCGCGTTGACGTCGGCGAGATCGCGGTCCGGAGGGTCCGCGGTCACCCGGTCGTCCGTGATGACGACGTCACCGGCGCCCTGCTCCTTCAGCACCCGGGCCGCGTCGCCGGTGTCGGGGGTGGTCACGACGAGCCGCCCGCGCACCCCGGTCGCCAGCTCCGCCACCGCGCCCTGGGTGATCAGCCGGCCCTGGGCCATCACGGCCGCGTGGGTGCAGACCTGCTCGATCTCGTCGAGGAGGTGGGAGGAGAGGAAGACGGTCGTGCCGTCGGACGCCAACTCCCTGATCAGCGACCGTATTTCGCGCATGCCCTGCGGATCGAGCCCGTTGGTCGGCTCGTCCAGGACGAGGAGCCTGCGCGGCTGGAGCAGCGCGGCCGCGAGCCCGAGCCGCTGCTTCATGCCGAGCGAGTACGCCTTGGCCTTCTTGCCGCCGGCGGCCGTCAGGCCCACCCGGTCCAGCGCGGCCGCGACGCGGGTGCGCCGGGTGCGTGGATCGGCGGTCGGGTCGGCGGCGTCGTACCGCAGGAGGTTGTCGCGGCCGGAGAGAAAGCCGTACAGGGCGGGCCCCTCAATGAGCGCGCCGACGTGTGGCAGTACGGCGCGTGCGGCCCGGGGCATGGGGCGGCCGAGCACGCGCGCCGTACCGGAGGTGGGCTCGATCAGGCCCATCAGCATGCGGATCGTGGTGGTCTTGCCCGAGCCGTTCGGACCGAGGAAGCCGAAGACGCTGCCCGCCGGGACGGTCAGGTCGAGACCGTCCACGGCAAGCTGTCCGCCGCGGTAGCGCTTGGTGAGCGCGCGGGTGGCGATCACCGTGTCGACGTGGTCGATGTCGTCGATGTCATCGATGTCGTCGATGTCGTCGACCGGGCCGGGCTCACCGGCCTGATCGACCTCGTCGACCTCCGCGGCGGTCAGTTCCTCCACAGGCTCCTCAGGCTCCTCGGTCCGTGCGTGCTACGGGGTCGGGTCAGCGGTCGATGGCGGGCCACTTCCCCGAGTCGATCAGGGGTCACTTCCCCGAGTCGGCCGCCTTCACGAGCGTGTCCTTGTCGACCGCGCCGACGTAGACCTTGCCGTCGTCCGTCATCAGGGCGTTGATCAGGCGGGTCTTGAAGACCGTGCCCGAGCCGAACTTACCGGTGACCTTGCCGCCCAGGGAGTCGAGGAAACCACCCATTTCGCCGCCGACCTCGGCGCCGGAGGGGATGCCCTCGCCGCCGGTGTCGAAGACGGCCACGGAGTTCCAGCCCTCGCCGATGACCTCGGGACCGCCCTCGGCCGCCTTGCCCAGCCCGTCCTCGGACTTCGGGCCGCCGAACTCCTTCTCGAACTCCTTGCGGAACTCGTCCTCGGACTTCGCCGAGCCGTGCTCCTCGGCCGCGCCCTCCGGCGCCCCCTCCTCGGTGACCTTCGCGCCCTTGGGCGGGGTGAAGTCGAAGGTGGAGGCGTCCGGCTTGGCGAAGCTGACCTGGGTGAAGCCCGCGTCGATCACCGCCGCGCCGCCGCTCGACGGGGTCAGCGTGAACTTCAGCGGCATACCGGTCTTGGCGTCCACGGCCACGGTGATCGCGCCGACCGTGGTGCCGGACTGCTTCGGCTTGATGAGCAGCCGGTAGGCGTCCCGGCCCGCGACCTGCGCGGTGCCGTCGACGGTGACGGACGTGGTGTCGTCGACCGCCTTCAGGGCTTCCTCGGTGAACTCCTTGGGAGTGGCGGGGGTCTCTTCGGCCTTCCCCTTCTCCTCCTGCGCCTCCTCGGCGGTGCCGTGGTAGACCTCGTTCGACTTGCTGTCGTAGCCCCAGATGTCCTTGCCGTTGTGGATGAGGCTGTACTCGGAGGCGTTCTCCAGCAGGGAGAGCTTCTGCCTGTTCTCGCCGTCGACGGCGAGACGCAGGGTGTGTGTGCCGGACGCCAGCTCGGTGAGCTTGGCCGAGGGGTCGGCGGACGAGCCGTCACCCGACCCCGACGCCATGGCGCCGGAGGCGAAGCTCGACTCCAGTCCACCGAGGTCGGGCAGGCCCAGATCGGTGCTGATCTTGAAGGTGCCGGACAGCTGCTCCACGTCCGACTTCGCGATCTTCTCGATGAGTTGCTGCGCGGTGATCTCCGGCAGGTCCGGGTCGCCGGAGTCGGCGATCGCCGGGACGAGCCCGATGGTCGCCGCCGCGATTCCCACGACCGCGACCGGGACGACATACCGCGTGGCCTTGCGGCGCCCCGCGCGCAGGTCGTCGACCTCCCCGGCGGTCGTGCTGTCGTCGGATTCGTACGGTGCCATGTGTGCCTTACCTCCGTCGTCGGCGGCGGCTGCCCGTCTCGTGCCTCGCCCGCGAGTCTTACGACCCCGCACTCGCCCACCCCTGAGCCGCCATTCTCACCCGAATCGGTGAGGAGTGGTGCTTTCCGTTGTCTCCATCTGACCAAATCGGCCAGAGAGATTCGTCAGCCTGCGGAGCCAACTCCGCGTACACCTGCGGTATGACACGCGAAGGCGGCGCCTCCCCCGACCCGTAGGGGTCGGGCCGGGGGAGACGCCGCCGTGCGCCGCGCAATAACCCGCCGCCGGGGAAGCGGATCAGACGCGGCAGTAGGCGGATTAGGCGGATCAGCCGTCGATGAACACGTAGTCCGCCTGGTAGGGCACGCCGACGATCGCGCCAGGTGTGCACGAGCCGGCCGGGGCCACGCCGCCGACGGTGTTCAGCCGCAGGATCTCGGCCGTGTCGGCCAGCAGGCCGTGGTGCCTGCCGGACTGAGTGGCCTTCAGGTCGAGCTCGGGGATGTTCTTGTCGCCGTTCGGGGTCCTGGAGATGACGGACCCCGTCACCGCGCTGCCGTCCCGCGCGATCCACTGCGGTGTACCGGAGTTGGGTGCCACGAAGGAGTGCGCGATACGACCGCCCAGTACGGCGCTGACATCCCGCTGGGCGAAGGCGTACCCGCCGCCCTCGGCCGGCTTGCACTCGTAGATCTGCTTGCCCTTGATGACGGACGCCTGGAAGTTGTCGAGCGCGTCGCGGAAGTCGAACTCGGCGACGGTGACCTTGTGGAGCTGCCCCCGCACGGCGCCGCCCGGGAACTCGGCGGTGTGGAGGTTGGCGTAGAAGGAACTCGGGTCGGTCTTGAGGGCGTTGAGCAGGGCGGGGTCCTTCACCTTGACGGTCCCCGTGACGCTGTGGCCCTTGCTCTTGCTCTTGCCACTGCTGTTGCTCTTGCCACTGCTGTTGCCATTGCTCTTGCTCTTGTCATTGCCGAGAAGGCCGCCGAAGTCGACCTTGATGCCACCGTTGGTGCCTTTGGCGCCCTGGTGGAGGTGGAGGGCGGTCGGCTTGCCGGTACCGCGCCAGGTGATGGCGACGGACACCTTGTCGCCCTTGACCTTCACGAACTGCAGGGCGGCACCGTCCTTGTCCCCGACGGCTGGCCCACCCGCGACCGGAACCTCGTTCGCCCCGCGAAGACTGGCGGCGAGGATGGTGCCCCCGCTGCCGCCACCGAGAGCTCCACTCTGGCTCACGATCCCCTGCGCGTCGCCCCCGGCGTGGCCCGCGTGGTCAGCGCGGTGGCCTCCGGCGGCGAAGGCGGGAATCACCGCGGCGGCGACACCACCGGCGGCGGCCACCGCGACAGCGGTGACGATCAGGCTCTTACGGCGCTTCGCGAACGTCGTCTTCATGCCCATGATTCTGTTTTCTCCCCGTAGTGCAGCTGACGCCCCCTGCGTCAGCTTCTGGGCATTCATACGGAGGGGATCTTAGTTTGGACTCAGTCCAGAGTTGTGACGTGGGTCACATGCGATGTTTCGCCCGTCCGGCGCTTGAGGACAGGGCCCGGGCCCTTTGAGGGCCGAAGCGGGGGCTGTCGGGGGCTGCGGCGGCAGCCCCCAGGGACAGGACGGGTGGGGGCGGGGCGCCGCGGCGCGGGTGGGGCGGCGCGGCACAGGTGGGGCGGCGGGCGAGGAACTACCCGGCCCGATGCACCACCGCGTCGCACAACTCCATCAACGCGGCCTTCGCATAAACGTCCGGCAACGGCGCCAACGCAGCCCGCGCATCCTCCGCATACCGCACCGTGTCCCGCCGAGCCTGCTCCAGCGCCGGATGCACCCGAAGCTGAGCCAACGCCTCCGCAAGCCTCGCGTCGTCGCTCAGATCGGAGTCCAGCAGCTCGCAGAGCGCGGCATCCTCCGCCAGCCCCAACCGCTCGGCCCGCTCCCGCAGCCGCAGCACCGGCAGCGTGGGAATCCCCTCCCGGAGATCCGTCCCCGGCGTCTTCCCGGACTCACGGGACTCGCTCGCGATGTCCAGCACGTCGTCCGCCAGCTGGAAGGCGACCCCGAGCCGCTCCCCGTACTGGGTCAGCACATCGACCACCGTCTCGTCGGCGCCCGACATCATCGCCCCGAACCGGCACGACACGGCCACCAGCGACCCGGTCTTCCCGCTCAGCACATCCAGGTAGTGCTCGATCGGATCCCGCCCGTCCTGCGGCCCTGCCGTCTCCAGGATCTGCCCGGTGACCAGCCGCTCGAACGCCTCGGCCTGCACCCGCACCGCCTCGGGCCCGAGGTCGGCCAGTATGTGCGAGGCACGGGCGAACAAGAAGTCCCCGGTCAGTACGGCAACCGAGTTCCCCCAGCGGGCGTTCGCGCTGTCGACACCGCGCCGTACCGCCGCCTCGTCCATCACGTCGTCGTGGTACAGCGTCGCCAGATGGGTGAGCTCGACCACGACGGCCGACGGGACAATCCCCGGCGCGTACGGATCCCCGAACTGGGCAGTGAGCATCACGAGCAGCGGCCGGAACCGCTTTCCACCGGCCCGCACCAGATGCTGGGCGGCCTCGGTGATGAAGGGGACCTCACTCTTGGTGGCTTCGAGCAATCCCTCCTCGACAGCCGCCATTCCGGCCTGGACATCGGCTTCCAGAGCCTGGTCCCGCACGCTCAGCCCGAACGGCCCGACGACGGTCACGAGGGGTCTCCTGTCTGCTGGTGTCTACTGGCGGTTACACGGTTTGTCGATAGGTCGCTGCCATCACTCAAGTCAGCGTATCCGGTCACGTTTCGATCACCGATGCCGCCCACCCGTCCACCACGGGCGGTATCGGATCACGAGCGGTATGTTTTTGATCACGTGATAAGGCCGGATATCGATCGACTTATAGGGAAGTACCGGCTCGTATCCCGAACCGAAGCCTGCATCGACCCCTGGAACGCCTCCGTGCTCAAGGCCTGGGAACGCGTCTTGTTCCTCGGCATACAGGCCATCCTCGTCCTGTAGTTCGCCGACACGGTCGCCCCCGGCGATATGGGCATGTCGGCCGGAACCACCGCCTCCGTCTCCGCCGCCTACGGCACCGTCGCCCATCTGCACCACGCGGCCCGAACCGAGGACGCGGTCGGCGAGCCGGCCGTCGGCGAGGGAGACCGATGGGGCGGCATCATGATCATCTACGGCCACTACGCCATGGCGGTACCGACCTGGGTGGGCCTCGGCCTGATCAGCACGCGCACGGGGCTGCTGAAGCCCAGCGTCGCCACCATGGCCGGCCACCGTCACCTGGCCGGACGGAAGCACGCCGCCGATTTCGCGCCGGTCGCCTACTCCTCCGACGACCACCCCATGTCCGTGGAGACCCCCGGCATGCCGGCCACGACCAAGCTTCGCCCCGCTCGCCGCGCGCCGGCTGCGCCGCACGATGCACCCGGTCCACCGACCAGACGGGGATCCCGCTCATGCACATCCGTACGTCCTTCCCCTACCAGACGACTCATCACGACCTGCGCATCCCGCTCCCGGACGGAACACAGCCCTACGCGCGCGTGGCGCCCGGTGACGGACGAGCCCGTACCGGCACTCCTCGCACGGACGAGTACCCGGCGACGGAACTGGCCAACGGGGCCGAGGTCGTCAACTGGCCGGTGACCCAACCCTGATGCGACGGCAAGGCCGGGATGTTCGGCATCTCCCGGGGCTTCAACTCCCTCCAGATCGCGGCCCTCGCGCCCGAACCGCTCAAGGCGATCGTCACGGTCTGCTCCACGGACGACCGCTATGACAACGACGTGCACTACATGGGGGGTTCCATTCCTGGCGGTCGACATGCACGCGCGGTCGGCGTACCCCGAGCTCGAAGTGGGCGACGAGTCCTGGGCGTTGGGGCAGCCGAAGGTGCGGCTGCGGCTGACGTCGGAGGTGACGTGACCTTCGAGCTGAACGGCATCGGATACGCCTTCCCACCCGGCCACCGCATCCGCCTCACGGTCTCCTCCCCGTACTTCGTGCCCCCCAACGAGATCATCTGCACGAAGGGCGAAGAGGTGCTTTTCCATCAGACACGGGAAAAACGGACTCCACGAACAGCCGATTAAAGGCGAGTTGGAGCCATTGCCCGATTTGCCGCTCTTGCGCTGCCAGTGAATTGGGTCACGCGGACCCACCCGGAGACCCGAGCGCACCCACCCCCTTCCCTCCTTGCACCGAAGGTAAGTTGAGGCTTGGCAACCGCAAAGGATCAAGCGCCCCATTCACCCCAGACCATGGTCAACCGGCACGTCAGGTGACCACGGCACTTGTTCCGGGCATGTGCTCTCGCATACGTTCCCGCTCGTCGGGCGGACGCCGAATCCTGCCGCCGCCCGAGTCATCCCCGACGTAACTCACACACACGCGCGGCAGGAGCGGGGGACCCAGGTAAGTCGCCGGACCGGACGCCTCGATGGCGCGTCGGAACGGCTAGGGGTGAAGTCGCACCGCCACCCGGCGGCGCGGCCGGGCATCTCCCGCCCGAACCCGACAGCTCACCTCGCAGGCGCCGGAGAGGAACAGCGCCATGCCCCGAGGCAAGCACCGCCGCCCCCGCACCAACCCGCTCACCCGCCGTGTCGTCGTCGCCGGAACCGGCACCGCGGCCCTCGCCCTTCCCCTCCTGAGCGCGACCACCGCGAGCGCCGCGGAGCCCGCAGCGGCGAAGGTCGGGTCCCTCACCTACACCACGAAGAAGGGCGACTCGCTCTACGGCATCGCGGACCGCTACGACGCCCAGGGCGGCTGGAAGCAGCTCTACAAGGACAACCGCGAGGCCATCGGCGACAACCCCCGCCTGATCCACCCGGGCCTCGACCTGAAGGTCCGGGCGACGAAGAAGGCTGCCGCGCCGAGCACGACGGCCGACAAGGCGTCCGCGCCCGCCAAGAAGTCCTCCGTCGCCCAGGCCACGCAGTCCTCGGTGAAGACGTACCCGAACAACCTCGACGGCTGGATCCGCAACGCGCTGGACATCATGTCCCAAAACGGAATTCCGGGTTCTTACGAGGGCATTCACCGCAACATCCTGCGCGAGTCGTCCGGCAACCCGCTGGCCATGAACAACTGGGACTCCAACGCCGCCGCCGGCACCCCGTCCAAGGGCCTTCTCCAAGTCATCGACCCCACCTTCGCGAGCTACCACGTCCCGGGGACGGTGTACGACCCCTTCGACCCGGTCGCGAACATCGTGGCCGCGTGCAACTACGCGGCCGCGCGCTACGGCTCGATCGACAACGTGAACGGGCCCTACTAGGAGAAGTAACCGGGCCAGGCCGCTGGCGCATATCCTCCCTTATTGAGCGATATGCGCCAGACTCCCCGCGAACAGCCTCTCAAGGACGACGGCGATGCCGTCGTCCTCGTTCGAGAGGGTGATCTCGTCGGCGACGGCCTTGAGTTCGGGATGCGCGTTGGCCATCGCGACGCCCCGGGCGGCCCAGTCGAACATGGGGATGTCGTTGGGCATGTCCCCGAAGGCGATGGTCTCGCGCGGACCGAGCCCGAGATGCTCGGCGGCCAGCGCGAGACCCGTCGCCTTGGTGATGCCGCATGGCTGGAGTTCGACGGTGCCGGGCCCCGACATGGTGACCGTCGCGAGGGAGCCGACCACCGAACGCGCCGTCGTCGCCAACTCGTCGTCCGACAGGCTGGGATGGCGCAACAGCACCTTGCTGATCGGCTCGCACCACAGGTCGTCACGGCGGCGGACGCGTACGGCGGGCAGGGTGGGGTGCGGCATCAGATACCCGGGCTCGATGAGCGTGAGCCCGTCCACGCCGTCCTGGTCGACGGCCGCGTACACCTGCCCCGCCTCGGCCTCGATCTTGCCGAGCGCGGTCTCCGCCAGCTCCCGGTCCAACGTGACGGACCACAGCAGACGATCCGCGCCGGCGTCGTACAACTGCGCGCCCTGTCCGCACACCGCGAGCCCCCTGCTGCCCAGGTCGTCGAGCAGCGGCCGCACTCTGGGCGCCGGCCGTCCCGTCACGACGAGGTGCTGGGCACCGGCCGCCGCCACCCGCGCGAGCGCTGCGAGGGTCCGATCGGAGAGCGTGTCGTCACCTCGGAGCAGCGTCCCGTCCAGGTCAGTGGCGATGAGTGAATATGCGATGGGTGCGGCCATGATCAGAGAATACGGACAGGAAGCCCCATCGACTCGACCTGAACCGGACGGCTGCCGCGTTCACATGTGTTGACACCTGTTCCGGTTCCGCTTCTGCCTCCTCGCCCACAACTGCCCTCCACCCCTGGTGATTTCACTCCCACGTGGTGCCGGAGTGCGCCGGAGCGTCAGCCCGGCGGGGCGACCAGCTGTTTCGCCGGCGCCGACGACGCGACTTTCGCACTGCCCAAGACCGGCGGCTCACCCGTAACGTGTGGCCCGACCACATGGCATACGGAGCGTATGAGAGTGAGGCAGCACCCCATGCCCCCCTTCGATCTCCCCGAGGGCGACCCCTTCGGCACGCACAACCTTCCGTACGGCGTCTTCTCCCTTCCCGGCTCGGACTCCGCGCGACGGGTCGGCGTCCGGCTCGGCGACCACGTCCTCGACGCGGGCAGGGCGGCCTACGCACTCGGCTCGCCGTACGCCCCGCTGCTCGCGCAGGACTCCCTGAACCCCCTGCTCGCCGCGGGCCGCACCACCTGGTCCGACGTCCGGCGCGCACTGACGGCCTGGGTGACGGTGCCCGCACACCAGGAGGCCATCCGAGACCTCCTGCACCCCCTGTCCTCGGTGACCCTGCACCTCCCCTTCGAGGTCGCGGACTACGTCGACTTCTACGCCTCCGAGAACCACGCCCGGAACGTCGGCCAGATCTTCCGCCCCGACGCCGCGGACTCCCTGACCCCCAACTGGAAGCACCTGCCCATCGGTTACCACGGCCGCTCCGGCACGGTGGTCGTGTCCGGCACGGATGTCGTACGGCCGTCGGGCCAGCGCAAGGCCCCCACCGACCCCGCGCCCGTCTTCGGTCCGTCGGTCCGCCTCGACATCGAGGCCGAGGTCGGCTTCGTGGTCGGGACGCCGTCGCGGATGGGCGAGCCGGTGGCGCTCGGCGACTTCCGGGAGCACGTCTTCGGCCTGTGCCTGCTCAACGACTGGTCGGCACGTGACATCCAGGCCTGGGAGTACGTCCCCCTCGGCCCCTTCCTCGGCAAGTCCTTCACCACGTCGGTGTCGGCGTGGATCACCCCGCTGGACGCCCTGGAGGAGGCGCGCGTGGCACCGCCGCAGCGCACGCACCCCCTGCTGCCGTACCTGGACGACTCCGGCTCCGAGGCCGAACCCGGCGGCTACGACCTGCGTATCTCGGTGGCCGTCAACGGCCACGTGATCTCCGAACCCCCCTTCTCCACCATGTACTGGACCGCCGCCCAGCAACTCGCCCACATGACCGTGAACGGCGCCTCGCTGCGCACCGGCGACCTGTACGGCTCCGGCACGGTCAGCGGCCCGACGGAGCGCGAGCGCGGCTCGCTGCTGGAGCTGACGTGGAACGGCCGGGATCCTCTCGAACTCCCCGACGGCAAGCGGACGTTCCTGGAGGACGGCGATGTGGTGACGCTGTCCGCCTGGGCGCCGGGGCCCGGTGGGGTTCGGGTGGGGCTCGGGGAGGTCACGGGGCGGATCGCGGCGGGGTGACGCCGGGATCCGGTCCAACTCACCGGATCCGCGCGGTGGTTCACGGTCACGGAACCGGCTCCGGGCGGGTGTGAGAGCAGCCGTGGGGCTGACCCGGGCAGTGCATTCGGCGAGTCTTTCCTCCTGACTCCGTCGACGGTCACCGTCATACTGGCTGGCGGTGGGAAGCGAGCCGCGAACGGCCTTCGCGCCCCACCGCACCGCAGCCACCGCACCGTCCCGCACCGTCCCGTCCCGTCCAGGATCCGGAGACCTTGGCATGACCGTCTGCATGCTCCTGCTGAGCATCGTCGCCCTGACGGCCGCCGTACCCGTCCCCCAGGCGCTGACCCGGGCCGCCTGGACCGAACGGGAACCCGTGGTCTCGCTCTGGGTGTGGCAGTGCCTGGTCGCCACCGTCCTGCTGTGCTGCCTTACGGCCCTTTCCCTGGGTACCGCCGCCGTCTTCGGCACCGTGCGCGCCCAGCTCTTCGCCCCGGCGCCGCCGTCGGTCACGGAGGCGTACGACCTCTCGGCCACGCCCGTCTGGGCAGCCGCCCTCACCCTGCTGCTGGCCTGCGGTGCCGCCTGGACGACCGCGATGCTGGCCCGCGAGCTCGTCGAGGCGCGCCGGCGCCGCGGCCAGGCCAGGGCCCACCTGCGCGAACGCGCCCCCGACCTGCCGGCGGGGCTGGGCGCGGCGCGCGGCCCGCTCCTGGTGCTGGAGGACGAGTACCCGGACGCCTGGTGGATGCCCGGCAGCCCGGCCCAGCTCATCGTCACCACGGGCGCCCTGCACCGTCTGACCGACCACCAGCTCGACGCCGTCCTCACCCATGAACGTGGCCATGCCCGCGCCCGCCACGACTGGCTGCTGCACCTGTCCACCGCGCTTGCCACCGGATTCCCCCGCATCCCGTTGTTCGCCCACTTCTGCGACCAGACCCACCGCCTCGTCGAACTCGCCGCCGACGACACGGCGTCCCGCCGCTGCGGTCACCTGACGACGGCGCTGGCCCTGATCGAGCTCAACCAGCACCGAGGCGTCCTGTCCTGCGCCTCCACCCACCGTCTCCTGGGCGAACGCGTCAACCGCCTCCTAGAGCCCCCGCCACGCCTGGGGCGCCGACGCCGAGCGCTCACGACGACACTGGCCGCGCTGGTTCCCCTGCTCCCGCTGCTGATCACCTTCGCACCGGGACTGACAGCATTGGCGTGACCGTCGCACCGGGACTCCAGGCCCCGGCCCCGTTTCGCCCCTGAACGACGCCCCTAGAACGACGCCCCTAGGCCCAGTCCTCCGGCTCAGGCTCCGCCTCGGCCCAGTCGTCCACCCCGTGATCGGGTCCGGGATCCGCTTCGGACGCCGCCCCCGCACCGGATTCCCCGCGCACCGAGGCCAGCACCCCGATCACGCCTTCCCCGTATGTGGCCAGCTTCTTCTCCCCGACCCCGCCGACGCTCCCGAGCTCCCGCACGGACGTGGGCCACACGGTCACGATCTCCCGCAGCGTCGCGTCGTGGAAGATCACATACGCCGGGACTCCCTGCTCCCGAGCCTGCTCGGCACGCCAGGCCCGCAGCGCCTCGAAGGCCGGCACCAGCTGCTCCGGCAGCTCGGCCACCGCGGCCTTCGCCTTGCGCTCTCCGCGCCCGGACCCCGAGGAACCCGACCCCGACCGCGAGGTCGCCGGCTTCTTCGGCTCCTTCCGCAGCGGCACCTCCCGCTCCCGCCGCAACACCGACCCGCTGGCCTCCGTGAGCACGAGAGTCCCGTACTCCCCCTCGACCGCGAGCAGCCCCTGCGCCAGCAACTGCCGGACGACGCCCCGCCATTCGCCCTCGTCCAGCTCCTGGCCGATGCCGAAAACGGACAGCTGGTCATGGTCGAACTGGATCACCTTGCCGGTGCGCTTGCCCAGCAGGATGTCGACGATCTGCACCGCGCCGAACTTCTGCCCGCGCTCCCGCTGCAGCCGCACCACCGTCGACAGCGCCTTCTGCGCGGCGATCGTGCCGTCCCAGGTCTCCGGCGGCGTCAGGCAGGTGTCACAGTTGCCGCAGCCCACCGGGTCGGGGTCCTGACCGAAGTAGGCGAGCAGCTGGCCGCGGCGGCACTGGGCCGTCTCGCACAGCGCCAGCATCGCGTCCAGGTGCGAGGCCGCCCGGCGCCGGAACGCCTCGTCGCCCTCGCCCGACTGGATCAGCTTGCGCTGCTGTATGACGTCGTTGAGGCCGTAGGCCATCCAGGCCGTGGAGGGCAGGCCGTCACGGCCGGCGCGGCCCGTCTCCTGGTAGTAGCCCTCGACCGACTTGGGTAGGTCGAGGTGGGCGACGAACCGCACGTCCGGCTTGTCGATGCCCATCCCGAAGGCGATGGTCGCCACCACGACCAGCCCCTCCTCACGCAGGAACCGGGACTGGTGCGCCGCGCGCGTGCCCGCGTCCAGGCCAGCGTGATAGGGCACTGCCTCGATGCCGTTGCGGGTCAGGAACTCGGCGGTGGCGTCGACGGACTTGCGCGACAGGCAGTACACGATGCCCGCGTCGCCGGCGTGCTCCTCCCGCAGGAAGCTCAGCAGCTGCTTCTTCGGGTCCGCCTTCGGCACGATCCGGTACTGGATGTTGGGCCGGTCGAAGCTCGCCACGAAGTGCCGGGCCGTCGGCATGTTCAGCCGCTGGGTGATCTCCTGGTGCGTCGCACGTGTGGCCGTCGCCGTCAGCGCGATCCGCGGGACGTCCGGCCAGCGCTCGCCGAGCAGCGACAGGGCCAGATAGTCGGGACGGAAGTCGTGGCCCCACTGCGACACACAGTGCGCCTCGTCGATCGCGAACACGGCGATCTTGCCGCGCGACAGGAGGTCCAGCGTCGAGTCGAGCCGCAGCCGCTCCGGGGCGAGATAGAGCAGGTCCAGCTCGCCCGCCAGGAACTCCGCCTCCACCACCCGCCGCTCGTCGAAGTCCTGCGTGGAGTTCATGAACCCGGCGCGCACGCCGAGCGCCCGAAGCGCGTCCACCTGGTCCTGCATCAGCGCGATGAGCGGCGAGACGACCACTCCTGTACCCGGTCTGACCAGGGACGGGATCTGGTAGCAGAGCGACTTCCCGCCACCGGTCGGCATGAGCACGACGGCATCGCCGCCGCCCACCACATGCTCGATGACCGCTTCCTGCTCGCCCCGGAATGCCTCGTACCCGAAGACCCGGTTCAGCGCGGCCAGCGCCTCATTGCCCGCCGGGCCTGTCGCCTCGGTCACCCCTGGCATCTCCCTGATCCCACCCGTCACACCCATCGCCGTGTCCCCCGTATGTCGTCCCTCGACCACTGCCTCCACGATAGGGGCCCGCACCGACAGCCCCGGAGTTATCCACAGGCTCGCGCCCCGCAACATCAGAGCGGCCCGGCTTCCCTCCGAGAGAAGCCGGGCCGCCGCCGTGCCGGGGAGCGCCGCGTCAGCGCACGAAGACTCCCGCGTCGCTCGCCAGATCCAGGAAGTACTGCGGCGCCACACCCAGCACCAGCGTGACCGCCACGCCCACCCCGATCGCCGTCATCGTCAGCGGCGACGGAACGGCGACCGTCGGCCCCTCCGGCTTCGGCTCGCTGAAGAACATCAGGACGATGACCCGGATGTAGAAGAACGCCGCGATCGCCGACGAGATCACACCGACCACGACCAGCGGACCCGCCCCGCCCTCCGCCGCCGCCTTGAACACGGCGAACTTACCGGCGAAGCCGGAGGTGAGCGGAATGCCGGCGAAGGCCAGCAGGAACACCGCGAAGACGGCCGCGACCAGCGGCGAACGGCGGCCCAGACCGGCCCACTTGGACAGATGCGTAGCCTCGCCGCCGGCGTCGCGCACCAGCGTCACCACCGCGAACGCCCCGATCGTCACGAACGAGTACGCGGCCAGGTAGAAGAGGACCGAGGACACCCCGTCCGGCGTCGTCGCGATGACACCCGCGAGGATGAATCCGGCGTGCGCGATCGACGAGTACGCCAGCAGCCGCTTGATGTCGGTCTGTGTGATCGCGACGATCGCACCGCCCAGCATGGTGACGATCGCCACGCCCCACATGACCGGCCGCCAGTCCCAGCGCAGGCCGGGCAGCACGACGTACAGGATGCGGAGCAGGGCACCGAATGCGGCCACCTTCGTCGCAGCGGCCATGAAGCCGGTCACCGGCGTCGGAGCACCCTGGTACACGTCCGGCGTCCACATGTGGAACGGGACCGCGCCCACCTTGAACAGCAGGCCCATGACGATCATCGCGGCGCCGACGAGCAGCAGCGCGTCGTTGCCCATGGTGTCCGCGAGAGCCGGACTGACCTCCGGCACCGTGCCGTCGACGACCTGCGCGATCGCCGCGTACGACACCGAGCCCGCGTACCCGTACAGCAGCGCGATGCCGAACAACGTGAACGCGGAGGCGAAGGCGCCCAGCAGGAAGTACTTGACCGCGGCCTCCTGCGACATCAGCCGCTTGCGGCGGGCCAGCGCGCACATCAGGTACAGCGGCAGCGAGAAGACTTCCAGGGCGATGAACAACGTCAGCAGATCGTTGGCCGACGGGAAGATCAGCATGCCCGCGACGGCGAACATCAGCAGCGGGAACACCTCGGTGGTGGTGAACCCGGCCTTCACCGCGGCCTTCTCGCTGTCGCTGCCCGGTACGGACGCGGCCTGAGCGGCGAACGAGTCGACCCGGTTGCCGTGCGCGGCCGGGTCGAGCCGCCGTTCGGCGAAGGTGAACAGGCCGACCAGGGCGGCCAGCAGGATCGTGCCCTGAAGGAACAGGGCCGGTCCGTCGACGGCGATCGCGCCCATCGCGGCGATGCCCGACTTGGTCGTGGCATACCCGTCGGCCGCCAGCGCCACGACCCCGGCGAAGGCCGCGACGAGTGCCACGGCGGCGACGAACACCTGCGCGTAGTAGCGCGCCTTGCGCGGCACGACCGCCTCGATCAGCACCCCGATGATCGCCGCGCCGACGACGATCAGCGTGGGCGACAGTTGTGCGTACTCGATCTTCGGCGTGTCGATCTTCGAGATCGGGTCGGCCGCGGTTGTCCACAGGCTGTGGACAGCTGATGCGCTCACTTGGCCGCCTCCACCTCGGGCTGGGGATCCTTCTTCTGTACGTCGGACATGGTCTGCTTGACCGCCGGGTTGACGATGTCCGTGACGGGCTTCGGGTAGACGCCCAGGAAGATCAGCAGTGCGACCAGCGGGGCGACGACCACGAGTTCGCGCACCCTGAGGTCGGGCATCGCGGACACCTCCGGCTTCACCGGGCCCGTCATCGTCCGCTGGTAGAGAACGAGGACGTAGAGCGCGGCGAGCACGATGCCGAAGGTGGCGATGATGCCGATCACCGGGTAGCGCGTGAACGTGCCGACCAGGACCAGGAACTCACTCACGAACGGTGCGAGGCCAGGCAGCGACAGGGTCGCCAGTCCGCCGATCAGGAAGGTGCCGGCGAGCACCGGGGCGACCTTCTGCACACCGCCGTAGTCGGCGATGAGCCGCGAGCCGCGCCGCGAGATCAGGAATCCGGCCACCAGCATCAACGCGGCCGTGGAGATGCCGTGGTTGACCATGTAGAGCGTCGCGCCGGACTGGCCCTGGCTGGTCATCGCGAAGATGCCCATGATGATGAAGCCGAAGTGCGAGATCGAGGCGTAGGCGATCAGGCGCTTCATGTCCCGCTGGCCGACGGCGAGCAGCGCCCCGTAGACGATGCTGATCAACGCCAGGACGAGGATCACCGGCGTCGCCCACTTGCTCGCCTCCGGGAAGAGCTGGAGGCAGAAGCGGAGCATCGCGAAGGTGCCCACCTTGTCGACCACCGCCGTGATGAGGACGGCGACCGGTGCGGTGGCCTCCCCCATCGCGTTGGGCAGCCAGGTGTGCAGCGGCCACAGCGGGGCCTTCACCGCGAAGGCGAAGAAGAAGCCGAGGAACAGCCAGCGTTCGGTGTTCGTCGCCATGTCGAGCGTGCCGTTGGCGCGTGCCTCGGCGATCTCCTGGAGGCTGAAGTTTCCGGCGACGACATAGAGGCCGATCACCGCGGCCAGCATGATCAGACCGCCGACCAGGTTGTAGAGCAGGAACTTCACGGCGGCGTACGACCGTTGCGTCGACGCCGCCTTCTCACCGTGCTCGTGGGCACGGTCCCCGAAGCCGCCGATGAGGAAGTACATCGGGATGAGCATGGCTTCGAAGAAGATGTAGAAGAGGAAGACGTCGGTGGCCTCGAAGGAGAGGATCACCATCGCCTCGACGGCCAGGATCAGGGCGAAGAAGCCCTGCGTCGGCCGCCAGCGCGTGCTTCCGGTCTCCAGCGGATCGGCGTCGTGCCAGCCCGCGAGGATGATGAACGGGATCAGCAGCGCCGTCAGCGCGATCAGCGCCACCGCGATGCCGTCCACACCGAGTTCGTAGCGGACCCCGAAATCCGCGATCCAGGAGTGGGACTCGGTGAGCTGGTATCGGTCACCGTCCGGGTCGAAGCGGACCAGGACGGTGATCGCGAGGCCCAGCGTGGCGAGCGAGACGAGCAGCGCCAGCCATTTGGCTACGGTGCGCTGCGCGGCCGGCACGGCGGCCGTGGCGATCGCCCCGATCGCCGGGAGCACCGCCGTGGCTGTCAGCAGAGGAAAGGACATCGGTATCAGACCGCCCTCATCAGCAGGGTCGCGGCGATGAGGATCGCCGCACCGCCGAACATCGAGACCGCGTACGACCGCGCGAAGCCGTTCTGCAGCCTGCGCATCCGTCCGGACAGGCCGCCCACCGAGGCCGCCGTGCCGTTGACGACGCCGTCGACCAGGGTGTGATCGACGTACACCAGGGAGCGCGTGAGGTGCTCGCCGCCGCGGACGAGGACGACGTGATTGAAGTCGTCCTGGTACAGGTCGCGGCGGGCAGCCCGGGTGAGCAGCGACCCGCGGGGGGCGACAGCCGGGACCGGGCGGCGGCCGTACTGGCCGTAGGCGATGGCGACGCCGATGACCATGCACGCGACGGTCGCGCCGGTGATCGCTCCCGCGCTGAGTGGCGCGTGACCGTGGTCGTGCCCGGTGATGGGGTCCAGCCAGTGCAGGAAGCGGTCGCCGATGCTGAAGAAGGCGCCACCGGCCACCGAACCGACAGCCAGGACGATCATCGGGATCGTCATGACCCTCGGCGACTCGTGCGGGTGCGGCTCCGCGTGCTCGCCGTGGGTCTCGGCGGCGGGCTCCACACTGGGCTCGGCCGGTGAGGCGGTCGCGGTGTGGCGCCAGCGCTCCTCGCCGAAGAAGGTCATCAGCATCACGCGCGTCATGTAGAAGGCCGTGATGGCCGCGCCCAGCAGCGCGCAGCCGCCGAGGATCCAGCCCTCGGTGCCGCCCTTGGCGAACGCCGCCTCGATGATCTTGTCCTTGGAGAAGAAGCCGGACAGACCCGGGAAGCCGATGATGGCGAGGTAGCCGAGGCCGAAGGTGACGAAGGTGATCGGCATGTACTTGCGCAGGCCGCCGTACTTGCGCATGTCGACCTCGTCGTTCATGCCGTGCATCACCGAGCCGGCGCCGAGGAACAGACCGGCCTTGAAGAAGCCGTGCGTCACCAGGTGCATGATCGCGAAGACGTAGCCGATGGGGCCGAGGCCCGCGGCGAGGACCATGTAGCCGATCTGCGACATGGTCGAGCCGGCCAGCGCCTTCTTGATGTCGTCCTTCGCGCAACCGACGATCGCACCGAAGAGGAGTGTGACGGCACCGACGATGGTGACGACCAGCTGTGCGTCGGGCGCCGCGTTGAAGATCGCTCCGGAGCGGACGATCAGATAGACGCCCGCGGTCACCATCGTCGCGGCGTGGATGAGGGCCGAGACCGGGGTCGGGCCCTCCATCGCGTCCCCGAGCCAGGACTGCAGCGGCACCTGGGCGGACTTGCCGCAGGCGGCGAGCAGCAGCATCAGTCCGATCGCGGTGAGCTTGCCCTCGCTCGCCTCACCGACCAGGCCGGGCTCCCCCTCGCCGCCGAGCAGCGGCCCGAAGGCGAAGGTGCCGAACCAGAAGAACATCAGCATGATCGCGATCGACAGACCCATGTCGCCGACGCGGTTGACCAGGAAGGCCTTCTTCGCGGCCGTGGCGGCGCTGGGCTTGTGCTGCCAGAAGCCGATGAGCAGGTAGGACGCGAGACCGACGCCTTCCCAGCCGACGTACAGCAGCAGGTAGTTGTCGGCGAGGACGAGCAGCAGCATCGCCGCGAGGAACAGGTTCAGATAGCCGAAGAAGCGGCGGCGCCGCTCGTCGTGCTCCATGTACCCGACCGAGTACAGGTGGATCAGCGAGCCGACGCCGGTGATCAGCAGCACGAACGTCATCGACAGCTGGTCCAGTCGGAAGGCGACGTCCGCCTGGAAGCCCTCGACCTGGATCCAGCTGAACAGGTGCTGTGTGAGCGTCCGCTGTTCGGCGGCCTTGCCCAGCAGGTCTGCGAAGAGGATCACGCCGAACACGAAGGACACGAAGGACAGGAGCGTGCCGATCCACTGGCCGGCGGCGTCCAGACGCCGGCCACCGCACAGCAGGAGGGCCGCTCCGAGCAAGGGCGCCGCGATCAGCAGCGCAATCAGGTTCTCCACGTTTTCCGACCCCTCAGAGCTTCATCAGGCTGGCGTCGTCGACCGAGGCCGAGTGGCGGGAACGGAACAGCGACACGATGATCGCGAGCCCGACGACGACCTCCGCGGCGGCGACGACCATCGTGAAGAAGGCGATGATCTGGCCGTCGAGATTGCCGTGCATCCGGGAGAACGCGACCAGCGTGAGGTTGCACGCGTTGAGCATCAGCTCGATGCACATGAAGACGACGATCGCGTTGCGCCTGATCAGCACGCCGGTGGCGCCGATCGTGAACAACAGAGCCGCGAGATAGAGGTAGTTGACCGGGTTCACTTCGACGCCTCCTCGGGCCGCTTGAAGGTCGACGGCTCGATCGCGGTCCGCTCCAGCCGCTCCTCCGCGCGCTGTTCCAGCGCCCGCAGGTCGTTGAGCGCCTCGGTGGACACATCACGGATCTGGCCGCGCTCGCGCAGCGTCTTGCTGACCGTGAGGTCGGACGGGCTGCCGTCGGGCAGCAGGCCCGCGATGTCCACGGCGTTGTGCCGGGCGTACACGCCGGGGGCCGGCAGCGGCGGGATGTGCTTGCCTTCCCGGATGCGCTCCTCGGACAGCTCGCGCTGTGTCTTGGCCCGCTCGGTGCGCTCACGGTGTGTGAGGACCATGGCGCCGATGGCGGCCGTGATCAGCAGGGCGCCGGTGATCTCGAAGGCGAAGACGTACTTGGTGAAGAGGAGGACGGCGATGCCCTCCACATTGCCGTTGGCGTTCGCCTGGGCGAGGCCGTTGAACTCCTGCAGGGAGGCATTGCCGATTCCCGCGATCAGCAGGATGCCGAACCCGAGCCCGCACAGAAGGGCCAGCCAGCGCTGGCCCTTGATGGTCTCCTTCAGTGAGTCCGCGGCCGTGACGCCGACGAGCATCACCACGAACAGGAACAGCATCATGATCGCGCCGGTGTAGACGACGATCTGCACGATTCCCAGGAAATAGGCGCCGTTGGCGAGGTAGAACACGGCCAGGATGATCATGGTCCCGGCCAGACAGAGCGCGCTGTGCACGGCCCTCTTCATGAAGACGGTGCCCAGGGCGCCGATGACGGCGACGGTGCCGAGGATCCAGAACTGGAAGGCCTCTCCGGTGGAGGTGGAGTAGGCGGCGAGCTGCGAGGTCATCGGTCGATCACCTTCCCCGACGCCGGTTCGTCCTCGCCGAAGGTCGAGGCGGACTCCTGCGGGACCTCGCCCTTGGAGAGCGCCACCTGCTGGGTCGTACCCGGCGCGGCCTCCGTCACCAGTCCCCGGTAGTAGTCCTGCTCGTCCGTCCCCGGGTAGATGGCATGGGGGCTGTCGACCATGCCGTCCTCGAGACCGGCGAGCAGCTGTTCCTTGGTGTAGATGAGGTTGGCGCGGCTGGAGTCCGCCAGCTCGAACTCGTTGGTCATCGTGAGCGCGCGCGTGGGGCACGCCTCGATGCACAGGCCGCACAGGATGCAGCGGGCGTAGTTGATCTGGTACACGCGCCCGTACCGCTCGCCCGGCGAGTAGCGCTCCTCGTCGGTGTTGTCGGCGCCCTCCACATAGATGGCGTCGGCGGGGCAGGCCCAGGCGCACAGCTCGCAGCCGACGCACTTCTCCAGGCCGTCCGGATGGCGGTTGAGCTGGTGCCGTCCGTGGAAGCGGGGAGCGGTGGTCTTCTGCTGCTCCGGGTACTGCTCGGTCAGCCGCTTCTTGAACATGGCCTTGAAGGTCACGCCGAAGCCTGCGACGGGGTTCATGAAACCGGGCTTGGTCTCCTTGGGCTCCTCAGCCATCGGACGCCTCCTTTCCATCCAGAGATCCGTCACTCTGAGTATCGGGCCCGCCACTGACAATCAGCTCCCGCTCGCGGTGCGAGCGGCGCCTCGGCACCGGAGGCAACTCCTGTCCCGGCAGCGGCGGCACGGGGAATCCGCCCGCCATCGCGTCGAACACGGCCGGTTCCTCGGCGGCCTTCTCGGCCCCCTTCGCCTTCTCGCGGAACATGTCGACGACGAAGGAGAGCAGGAGCAGCGCGAGGACACCGCCGCCGACGTAGAGGGCGATGTCGGCGAAGTCGTAGTTCTCGTTGCGCAGGGTCCGCACGGTCGCGACGAGCATCAGCCAGACGACGGAGACCGGGATGAGGACCTTCCAGCCGAGCTTCATCAGCTGGTCGTAGCGGACGCGAGGCAGGGTGCCGCGCAGCCAGATGAAGAAGAACAGCAGCAGCTGGACCTTGATCACGAACCAGAGCAGCGGCCACCAGCCGTGGTTCGCGCCCTCCCAGAAGGCGCTGACCGGATACGGGGCCCGCCAGCCGCCCAGGAAGAGCGTCGCCGACACGGCCGAGACCGTCACCATGTTCACGTACTCGGCGAGCATGAACATCGCGAACTTGATCGACGAGTACTCGGTGTTGAAGCCACCGACCAGGTCGCCCTCGGACTCCGGCATGTCGAACGGGGCCCGGTTGGTCTCACCGACCATCGTCACGATGTAGATCAGGAAGGACACCGGCAGCAGAACGATGTACCAGCGGTCCTGCTGCGCCTCGACGATCGCCGAGGTCGACATCGAGCCGGAGTAGAGGAACACCGAGGCGAAGGCGGCGCCCATCGCGATCTCGTAGGAGATCATCTGCGCGCACGAACGCAGGCCGCCGAGCAGCGGATACGTCGATCCGGAACTCCAACCCGCCAGCACGATGCCGTAGATGCCGACCGAGGCGACCGCGAGGATGTAGAGCATCGCGATCGGCAGGTCGGTGAGCTGCATCGTGGTGCGCTGGCCGAAGATCGAGATCTCGTTGCCGGCCGGGCCGAAGGGGATCACCGCGATCGCCATGAAGGCCGGGATGGCCGCGACGATCGGTGCGAGGACGTAGACGACCTTGTCCGCGCGTTTGACGATGACGTCTTCCTTCAGCATCAGCTTGATGCCGTCGGCGAGCGACTGGAGCATGCCCCAGGGGCCGTGCCGGTTGGGCCCGATGCGCAGCTGCATCCAGGCGACGACCTTGCGTTCCCAGACGATGGAGAACAGTACGGTCACCATCAGGAAGGCGAAGCAGAACACCGCCTTGATGACGACCAGCCACCAGGGGTCGCGGCCGAACATCGAGAGGTCTTCAGCGGCGAGGAAAGGGCTCATGCCTCCACCTCCTCGGGGGCCTCGGACGCGAGCGTCGCCGGGCCGATACGGACGAGTGAGCCGGGCAGCGCCCCGGCGTCGGAGGCAACGCCGCCGCCCACGGAGTTCAGCGGAAGCCACACCACCCGGTCGGGCATCTGTGTGATCCGGAGTGGCAGTTCGACGACTCCGGCGGGTCCGGTGACGGCGAGCAGGTCGCCGTCCTTCACACCGACCTCGGCGGCCGTGGCGGCCGACACGCGCGCGTGGGCTGCGTGCCGGGTCCCGGCGAGCGCCTCGTCGCCCTGCTGGAGCAGGCCCTGGTCGAGCAGCAGGCGGTGCCCGGCGAGGACGGCCTCACCGACGGCCGGTCGCGGCAACTGGGCCGCGATCTCCAGGGGTTCGGTAGCCCGCTGTCCGTCCCACGATCCGAGCCGGTCGATCTCCGCGCGCGTGGTGCGCAGATCCGGCAGGCCCAGGTGTACGTCCATGGCGTCGGCCAGCATCTGCAGCACGCGCGCGTCGGTCGGAGCCAGTCGGCGGATCATCTGGTCGGGCTTGAGCGCGGCCTCGAAGAAGCGCACCCTGCCCTCCCAGTTGAGGAAGGTGCCGGCCTTCTCGGCGACCGCGGCGACCGGCAGCACGACATCGGCGAACTCGGTCACCTCGCCTGGCCGCAGTTCCAGCGACACCACGAAGCCGACCTCGCCGAGCGCCTCACGCGCGCGTGCCGGGTCGGGCAGGTCGACGACCTCGACGCCCGCGACCAGCAGGGCCTGGAGTTCGCCGGTCGCGGCGGCCTCGACGATCTGGCCGGTGTCACGGCCGTAGCGCAGGGGCAGATCGGCCAGGCCCCAGACGGCGGCGACCTCCTCACGCGCGCGTGGGTCGGTCGCGGGACGTCCGCCCGGCAGCAGCGACGGCAGCGCGCCCATCTCCACGGCGGCCCGCTCCCCCGCCCGGCGCGGGACCCACACCAGTTCGGCGCCGGTCGCGGTAGCGGCCCGCGCGGCGGCGGTGAGTCCGCCCGCGACCGAGGCCAGCCGCTCGCCTACGACGATCACCGCGCCCTCGGTGCGCAGCGCCTCGGACGCCTGCGCGCCGGCCTCGTCCAGGCCGACCCCGCCGGCCAGCGCGTCCAGCCATTCGGTCTCGGTGCCGGGAGCGGCGGGCAGCAGGGTGCCGCCGGCCTTCTCGAGGCCGCGTGTCTGGTGCGTGGCGAGCGAGAAGACCTTCTGGCCGTGCTTACGCCAGGCCTTGCGCAGCCGCAGGAAGATGCCGGGCGCCTCCTCCTCGGCCTCGAAACCGGCCAGCAGGACGGCCGGTGCCTTCTCCAGGGTGGCGTACGTGGCACCCGTACCGTCCAGGTCACGGCCGTGACCGGCGACCCGCGCGGCGAGGAAGTCGGCCTCCTCGGCGCTGTGCACGCGCGCGCGGAAGTCGATGTCGTTGGTGTCGAGCGCCACGCGCGCGAACTTGCTGTACGCGTAGGCGTCCTCGACGGTGAGCCGGCCGCCGGTCAGTACTCCGGTGCGGCCGCGTGAGGCGAGCAGTCCCTGGGCCGCGATCTGCAGCGCCTCGGGCCAGGAGGCGGGTTCGAGGTCACCCTCGGCGTTGCGCACGAGCGGCGACTGGAGCCGGTCGCGCTGCTGGGCGTACCGGAAGGCGAACCGGCCCTTGTCGCAGATCCACTCCTCGTTGACCTCGGGGTCGTTGGCGGCGAGGCGCCGCATGACCTTGCCGCGACGGTGGTCGGTGCGTGTGGCGCAGCCGCCGGAGCAGTGCTCGCACACCGACGGCGAGGAGACGAGGTCGAAGGGACGGGAGCGGAACCGGTACGCCGCCGAGGTGAGCGCGCCGACCGGGCAGATCTGGATGGTGTTGCCGGAGAAGTACGACTCGAAGGGGTCACCCTCACCGGTGCCGACCTGCTGGAGCGCGCCCCGCTCCAGCAGCTCGATCATCGGGTCGCCGGCGACCTGGTTGGAGAACCGGGTGCAGCGGGCGCACAGCACGCAGCGCTCACGGTCGAGCAGCACCTGCGTGGAGATCGGTACGGGCTTCTCGAACGTGCGCTTCTTGCCCTCGAAGCGCGACTCGGCCTGCCCGTGCGACATGGCCTGGTTCTGCAGGGGGCACTCGCCGCCCTTGTCGCAGACCGGGCAGTCCAGCGGGTGGTTGATGAGGAGCAGCTCCATCACACCGTGCTGGGCCTTCTCGGCGACCGGCGAGGTGAGGTGCGTCTTCACGACCATGCCGTCCGTGCAGGTGATCGTGCAGGACGCCATCGGCTTGCGCTGGCCCTCGACCTCGACGATGCACTGGCGGCAGGCGCCGGCCGGGTCGAGGAGGGGGTGGTCGCAGAAGCGGGGGATCTCGATGCCGAGTTGCTCGGCGGCCCGGATGACCAGGGTGCCCTTCGGCACACTGATCTCGACGCCGTCGATCGTCAGCGTCACGAGGTCTTCTGGCGGGACCGCCGCCTCTCCCCCTCCGGAGGGAGCGCTGGTGGTCACAGTCATGCGTTCACCTCCGTGCGGTGGTCGGCCCAGGCCGTCGACTTGGCCGGGTCGAAGGGGCAGCCGCGGCCCGTGATGTGCTGCTCGTACTCCTCGCGGAAGTACTTCAGCGAGGAGAAGATCGGCGAGGCGGCACCGTCGCCGAGGGCGCAGAAGGACTTGCCGTTGATGTTGTCGGCGATGCCGTTCAGCTTGTCGAGGTCGCTCATCACGCCCTTGCCGGCCTCGATGTCACGCAGCAACTGCACCAGCCAGTACGTGCCTTCGCGGCAGGGCGTGCACTTGCCGCAGGACTCGTGGGCGTAGAACTCGGTCCAGCGGGTGACGGCGCGGACCACGCAGGTCGTCTCGTCGAAGCACTGCAGCGCTTTCGTGCCGAGCATGGAACCCGCGGCGCCCACTCCTTCGTAATCAAGAGGGACGTCGAGGTGCTCGTCGGTGAACATCGGCGTCGAGGAGCCGCCCGGCGTCCAGAACTTGAGGCGATGGCCGGGGCGCATCCCGCCGCTCATTTCGAGGAGCTGGCGGAGCGTGATGCCGAGCGGGGCCTCGTACTGGCCGGGGCTGGCGACATGGCCGCTGAGCGAGTAGAGCGTGAAGCCCGGGGACTTCTCGCTGCCCATCGACCGGAACCACTCCTTGCCCCGATTCAGAATCGCGGGAACCGAAGCGATCGACTCGACGTTGTTCACAACAGTCGGGCAGGCGTAGAGACCTGCCACCGCAGGGAAGGGGGGACGAAGCCGCGGTTGCCCACGGCGGCCTTCGAGCGAGTCGAGCAGTGCGGTCTCCTCACCGCAGATGTACGCGCCGGCGCCGGCGTGCACGGTGAGTTCGAGGTCGAGTCCGCTGCCCAGGATGTTCTCGCCGAGGAAGCCGGCCGCGTAGGCCTCGCGCACGGCCTCGTGCAACCGTCGCAGAACGGGGACGACTTCACCACGCAGATAGATGAAGGCATGCGAAGACCTGATGGCATAACACGCGATGACAATGCCCTCGATGAGGCTATGCGGGTTCGCGAACAGGAGCGGGATGTCCTTGCACGTCCCGGGCTCCGACTCGTCGGCGTTGACAACTAGATAGTGCGGTTTTCCATCACCCTGGGGAATGAACTGCCATTTCATTCCCGTCGGGAATCCCGCGCCGCCGCGCCCGCGCAGACCGGAGTCCTTGACGTACGCGATCAGGTCGTCCGGCGACATGGCGAACGCCTTGCGAAGTCCCTCGTATCCCTCGTGCCTTCGGTAGACGTCCAGCGTCCAGGACCTGTCCTCGTCCCAGAAGGCCGACAGCACGGGTGCGAGCAGCTTCTCGGGGCTGTTTTCCTTCAGCTCGGGTGCCAACGTCATCACTCCCCCTCCTCGGCGACAGGCCCTGCCGGGTGGGCTGGGTCGGATGCCGACGTCTCATGCGGCGCGTCGTGCGAACTGAGGTGTTCGGTCGGCGACGGCTCGTGCACCGTCCTGTCCTGCGGCTCGTCGTGCGGGCCGCCATCGCGCGGATGGACCACGCGCGCGGGTGCGGTCTCTCCCCTGGCCAGGCGGAGGCCCACCAGCGACGCCGGTCCCGCACCGCCGCTCTCCTCGACGGCCCCGGGCCGCTCGTCGGGGAAACCGGCCAGGATCCGCGCGGTCTCCTTGAAGGTGCACAGCCGGGCCCCTCGCGTGGGCTCGACGGGCCGGCCCTCGCGCAGGTCGTCGACGAGGCGCTTGGCGCTGGCCGGGGTCTGGTTGTCGAAGAACTCCCAGTTGACCATCACGACCGGCGCGAAGTCGCAGGCCGCGTTGCACTCGATGTGCTCCAGGGTGACCTTGCCGTCGCCCGTGGTCTCGCCGTTGCCGACGCCCAGGTGCTCCTGGAGCTCCTCGAAGATCGCGTCGCCCCCCATCACCGCACACAGGGTGTTGGTGCAGACGCCCACCTGGTAGTCACCGCTCGGCTTGCGCCGGTACATGGTGTAGAAGGTGGCGACCGCGGTGACCTCGGCCGTGGTCAGCTCCAGTACGTCCGCGCAGAACTGCATCCCGGTGCGCGTGACATGGCCCTCCTCCGACTGCACCAGGTGCAGCAACGGCAGGAGGGCGGAGCGGGAGTCCGGGTAGCGGGCGATGATCTCGCGCGCGTCGGTCTCCAGCCGGGCTCGGACGTCGTCCGGGTAGCCGGGCGCGGGCAGTTCGGGCATGCCCAGGCTGACGCCCCGCTCGGAAGAAGAGGTGGTCACCGGTCGACGCCTCCCATCACGGGGTCGATGGACGCGACGGCGACGATGACGTCGGCGACCTGGCCGCCTTCGCACATCGCCGCCATGGCCTGCAGATTGGTGAAGGACGGGTCGCGGAAGTGGACCCGGAAGGGGCGGGTGCCGCCGTCGGACACGGCGTGCACTCCGAGTTCGCCCTTGGGCGACTCGACGGCCGCGTACGCCTGTCCCGGCGGTACGCGGAAGCCCTCGGTGACCAGCTTGAAGTGGTGGATCAGGGCCTCCATGGAGGTGCCCATGATCTTCTTGATGTGGTCGAGGGAGTTGCCGAGCCCGTCAGGTCCCAGGGCGAGCTGGGCGGGCCAGGCGATCTTCTTGTCGGCGACCATGACCGGGCCGGGCTGCAGCCGGTCCAGGCACTGCTCGACGATCCCGAGCGACTGGCGCATCTCTTCCAGGCGGATCAGGAAGCGCCCGTAGGAGTCGCAGGTGTCGGCGGTCGGGATCTCGAAGTCATAGGTCTCGTAGTCGCAGTACGGCTGCGTCTTGCGCAGGTCGTGCGGGAGACCGGTGGAGCGCAGGATCGGGCCCGTCGCGCCGAGCGCCATGCAGCCGGCCAGGTCGAGATAGCCGACATCCTGCATGCGGGCCTTGAAGATGGGGTTCCCGGTGGCGAGCTTGTCGTACTCGGGGAGGTTCTTCTTCATCTTCTTGACGAACTCGCGGATCTGGTCCACCGCGCCGGGCGGCAGGTCCTGGGCGAGTCCGCCGGGCCGGATGTACGCGTGGTTCATGCGCAGGCCCGTGATGAGCTCGTAGATGTCGAGAATCATTTCACGATCACGGAATCCGTAGATCATGATTGTGGTGGCGCCGAGCTCCATGCCGCCGGTGGCGATGCACACCAGGTGGGAGGAGAGCCGGTTCAGCTCCATCAGGAGCACCCGGATGATCTTGGCGCGCTCGGTGATCTGGTCCTCGATGCCGAGGAGCTTCTCGACGGCGAGACAGTAGGCGGTCTCGTTGAAGAAGGACGTCAGGTAGTCCATGCGCGTCACGAACGTGGTGCCCTGCGTCCAGGTCCGGTACTCGAGGTTCTTCTCGATGCCGGTGTGGAGATAGCCGATGCCGCAGCGGGCCTCGGTCACCGTCTCGCCCTCG
The DNA here is from genome assembly GCF_055634335.1 of Streptomyces sp. NPDC111802. NCBI lineage: Bacteria > Bacillati > Actinomycetota > Actinomycetes > Kitasatosporales > Streptomycetaceae > Streptomyces > Streptomyces sp. NPDC111802. The sequence goes on from NZ_JBVKCZ010000023.1 coordinate 60,937, forward strand.
ATCTCCAGGATCAGGCGCAGCACCCCGTGGGTGGAGGGGTGCTGGGGGCCCATGTTGACGACGATGCGCTCGTCGTCGGCGCGGGCCGCGGACTCGACGACCTCGTCCCAGTCGCCACCGGTGACCGTATATACGGTGCCCTCGGTGGTTTCGCGGGCGGATGCTGACTGCGTGCTCACGAGTACGACCTCCGCTGGTCCGGAGCCGGGATCTGGGCGCCCTTGTACTCGACGGGGATGCCGCCGAGGGGGTAGTCCTTGCGCTGCGGGTGGCCCTGCCAGTCGTCCGGCATCATGATCCGCGTCAGGGCCGGGTGACCGTCGAAGACGATGCCGAAGAAGTCGTAGGTCTCGCGCTCGTGCCAGTCGTTCGTCGGATAGACCGAAACCAGCGACGGGATGTGCGGGTCGCTGTCGGGGGCGCTGACTTCGAGGCGGATCAGCCGGTTGTGGGTGATCGAGCGCAGGTGGTAGACGGCGTGCAGCTCTCGGCCCTTGTCGCTCGGGTAGTGGACGCCGCTGACCCCGGTGCACAGTTCGAAGCGCAGGGCCGGGTCGTCGCGCAGGGTGCGGGCGACGCGGACCAGGTGCTCGCGTTCGATGTGGAAGGTGAGTTCGTCGCGGTCGACGACCGCCCTCTCGATGGCGTTCTCGGGCAGCAGGCCCTGTTCCTCCAGCGCGCCCTCGAGTTCGTCGGCGACCTCGTCGAACCAGCCTCCGTAGGGGCGGCTCGCCGGTCCCGGGAGCCGGACCGAGCGGACGAGGCCGCCGTAGCCGGAGGTGTCGCCGCCGCTGTTGGCGCCGAACATGCCGCGCTGGACGCGGATCTCCTCGCCGCCCTGGCCGCGCTGGCCGGGGAGGTTGGAAGCGGAGAGGTCCTTCTCGGGGTTGACCCCGTTCGACCCGTTCGCCCCGTTGGTACCGTTCGCGTCGCTCACCGCAGCAGCCCCTTCATCTCGATCGTGGGCAGGGCCTTGAGCGCCGCTTCCTCCGCTTCCCGGGCCGCCTCCTCGGCGTTCACGCCGAGCTTGGAGGACTGGATCTTCTGGTGCAGCTTGAGGATGGCGTCCATCAGCATCTCGGGCCGTGGCGGGCAGCCCGGGAGATAGATGTCGACCGGGACGATGTGGTCGACGCCCTGGACGATCGCGTAGTTGTTGAACATGCCGCCCGAGGAGGCGCAGACCCCCATGGAGATCACCCACTTGGGGTTCGGCATCTGGTCGTAGACCTGCCTGAGCACCGGCGCCATCTTCTGGCTGACCCGGCCGGCGACGATCATCAGGTCGGCCTGGCGCGGGGATCCGCGGAAGACCTCCATGCCGAAGCGCGCCAAGTCGTAGCGGCCGGCGCCGGTGGTCATCATCTCGATGGCACAGCAGGCGAGGCCGAAGGTCGCCGGGAAGACGGACGACTTGCGCACCCAGCCCGCGGCCTGCTCGACGGTGGTCAGCAGAAATCCGCTCGGCAGCTTTTCTTCGAGTCCCATGAGTTAAAGGCCCCTCAGTCCCATTCCAGGCCGCCGCGCCGCCATACGTACGCGTACGCGACGAAGACGGTGAGCACGAAGAGCAGCATCTCCACGAGCCCGAAAATCCCCAGGGAGTCGAAGGTGACGGCCCAGGGGTAGAGGAAGACGATCTCGATATCGAAGATGATGAAGAGCATCGCCGTCAGGTAGTACTTGATCGGGAAGCGCCCGCCACCGGCCGGCGTGGGGGTCGGCTCGATACCGCACTCATAAGCCTCGAGCTTGGCCCGGTTGTACCGCTTCGGACCGATCAGCGTGGCCATGACCACGGAGAAGATCGCAAAGCCTGCCCCGAGGGCTCCCAGTACGAGGATGGGCGCATACGCGTTCACCGCTCCTCGCTCCTCTCAGTCGGCACTGACTGCTGGCGGTTGCACTGGGCTCACAGCCGCCCCACCGGTCCCACGAGCCCCGCTCGTCCCGGCGAAGATCGAGAACATGTGAAGCAGGTCACAAGCCCAACTGCCTCGCATCTTATGCCCGCCGCTCTGTGATCTGCGACACGGGGTATTGCACAAGCTTTATGATCTCCACCACCTGACGAAGGATCATGAAGGCGGATGAGCGGTGATCTTCGTACGAGAAGCGTCCGAGTGATCACCAGAGGTGACATTTTCGCTCGTCGGCGCAGCTCGGAGGGGTCGTCTCAATATCAAGAGAGTTCTCTTGCATGCAAATTGGTGCTGGACGGGACGCCTTGGTAGAGGGGTCCGTTCACACATCAGAGGGAGGGCCGCGAGTGAATGTGGACGCGTGCACGCATTCACGAGCGAGGTCGGGTGCAATCCGTGCACGGGACGCGCACGGCACCGTAACCGTTGCGTGACCTCTGCCACATCGGTGAGGGGCCTCCGAGAACCGGGCTTGGCCACTGGTCCCAACAAGTGGTAAGCGGTGGGCAATTCGGACTTAATGATGAAAGGCCGTGATCACGGGCAGGGTGAAGGGCGTCCGCAATGTCCGTTACGGCGTCAATAAGGGGCGCTGGGCCGGGAATTTTGAGGCTCCATTGAACAACTGTGGCGCAGCACACGTTTCTTGAAGGTATGGAGGAGCCCCTGATACCCGTTGTTCTCATGTCCCACACCGCTCACATACGCAGCCACCGGAAGCCCCGCCGCAGCGCGACGACGAGTATCGCGATGCGCGCCGGAGTTGCCGGTGGCGTCCTCAGCATGGCAGCGGCAGGTGCTGCGGCCACGGCGAACGCCGCCGAGCCGGTTACGCAGACCATCGAACTGCCCACCCTCACGGGTGACCTGGCGGACCAGCTCGCCCAGTCCGCCGACGCCACTCAGCTGGCTGCGGCGAACTACGAGCTCGACGCCGAGCGTGACGCGGCCGCCGCCGCAGCGGCCAAGGAGGCCAAGAAGGACCTCGCGGAGGCCAAGAAGAAGGCCGAGGCGAAGAAGAAGGCCGAGGAGGCCCGCAGGGCCGCCGCCGAGGAGGCTGCCTCGCGCAGCTCCGAGCGGGCCACCCTGTCCGCTTCCGCGAGCACGAACACCGACGTGTCCGTTCCCGCCAGCGGCAGCGTCGCCACGGTCATCGCCTTCCTCCAGGCACAGGTCGGCGACGCGTACGTCATGGGTGCCACCGGCCCCAACGCGTGGGACTGCTCCAGCCTGGTCCAGGCCGCGTTCAAGCAGGTCGGCGTCGACCTCCCGCGGGTCTCGCAGGACCAGTCGATGTCCGGCACCGACATCCCGCTGTCGCAGGTCCAGGTCGGCGACATCCTCTACTGGGGCGGCAAGGGCTCCGCCTACCATGTGGGCGTCTACATCGGTAACGGCCAGTACCTGGACGCGGCCAACCCGTCCAAGGGCGTCGTCATCCAGGACCTGTCCGGATACCCGGCGTCGGGCGCGGTGCGCGTCCTCTGAGTCGTAGGGATCACCGTAAGGGCCGCAGCCGCTCGGGGGCAGCGGCCCTTACGTCTCACCCGAGGTCGAAGGTGTTGGGCGGGCCCAGCCGCCAGCGCACCTTGTCGAGCCGCTTCAGCGGTTCCAGCCCCGGGGCCGCTGCAACTCCCCGACCCGGCGGCGCTCGGCGTCCGAATTGTCCGCGCCCAGGAGCGCGTTGACCGCGAGACGTGCCGAAACTCGTTGACGCCCGCCATCGTCGCCTGCCCGACCGTGCGCGCGGAGATGTAGTGGTCACCGCGCCCGCGTCGGCTCTCCGGTGTCCGTCCGGATCGACGCCACCTCCGCTGCGGCCGGCAGAAGCGTCTGCGTGGGTGGCCGGATCGCGTGTGACCTGTCTGCTCCTGGGGCTCCTGCGTGTGTTCTGTTGTCATGGGTGCCGAAGGGTGGGTCCGTGGGGACCGGAAGCCTGTTTTGGTGCCCGGCCACGGCGTCCTCACAACCCGCAGCGAGAGAAAGACAGCAGGGGAGCACAGCGATGCCCAGCGTTTTCGTGCAAGGCAGGCCCGTCGAGTCGTATCCGTCGCTCGCGCCCGAGGCCCGGCGCGGGTCGGTGCGCAGGATCACCGAAATGGGTGAGGAGGTACTGCACAAGCCGTGCCGCGACGTGACCGAGTTCGGACCCGATCTCGCCGCGCTCATCAACGACATGTTCCTGACGATGTACATCGCCGACGGAGCCGGACTCGCGGCGAACCAGGTCGGCGTGGACCTGAGACTGTTCGTGTACGACTGCCCGGACGACGACGGGGTCCGGCATGTCGGGCACGTCGTGAACCCGGTGCTGGAGCCGATCGACGCCTCGGACCGGAGGCTCCTCGACGACACGGAGGGCTGCCTCTCCGTCCCGGGCGCGACGATGGACGTACCGCGTCCTGACCGGGCCGTGGTGCGCGGGGTCGACAAGGACGGGGAGCCGATCGTGATCGAGGGCACCGGGTACTTCGCCCGTTGCCTCGCGCACGAGGCCGATCACTGCGCCGGGCAGGTCTATCTGGACCGGCTCTCGAAGCGGGAACGCAAGGACGCGCTGCGGCAGGTGGCGGACCGGCGGGACGAGGTGTTCGCGCGCCGGGCCGCCAATATCGAGGCGTTGAACAGCCGGTTCAGGCCTTCGGAGCCACCTTGCTGAGGCCGTTGATGATGCGGTCCATCGCGTCACCGCCGGTCGGGTCCGTGAGGTTCGCGAGCAGCTTCAGGGTGAACTTCATCAACAGCGGGTGGGTCAGACCGCGCTGGGCCGCGATCTTCATGACCTTCGGGTTGCCGATGAGCTTCACGAAGGCACGGCCCAGCGTGTAGTAGCCGCCATAGGTGTCCTTCAGGACGCGCGGGTAGCGCTGGAGGGCGAGTTCACGCCCCGCGGGCGTCGAGCGGGCGTGGGCCTGGACGATGACGTCGGCGGCGATCTGGCCGGACTCCATGGCGTAGGCGATGCCCTCGCCGTTGAAGGGGTTCACCAGACCGCCGGCGTCGCCGACCAGCAACAGGCCCTTGGTGTAGTGGGGCTGCCGGTTGAAGGCCATGGGGAGGGCGGCGCCGCGGATCGGCCCGGTCATGTTGTCGGGCGTGTAGCCCCAGTCCTCCGGCATCGACGCGCACCATGCCTTCAGGACCTCACGCCAGTCCAGCTCCTTGAAGGAGTCGGAGGTGTTGAGCACACCCAGGCCGACGTTCGACGTGCCGTCGCCCATGCCGAAGATCCAGCCGTAGCCCGGCAGGAGGCGGTCCTCGCCGGGGCCGCGGCGGTCCCACAGCTCCAGCCAGGACTCCAGGTAGTCGTCCTCGTGGCGGGGACTTTCGAAGTACGTCCGTACGGCCACGCCCATCGGGCGGTCCTCGCGGCGGTGCAGGCCCATCGCCAGGGAAAGGCGCGTGGAGTTGCCGTCGGCCGCCACCACCAGCGGCGCGTGGAAGGTGACCTCGCGCTTCTCCTCGCCGAGCTTGGCGTGGACGCCGGTGATCCGGCCGGTGCGGTCGTCGATGATCGGGGCGCCGACGTTGCAGCGCTCGTAGAGCCGGGCGCCGGCCTTCTGGGCCTGGTGGGCGAGTTGCTCGTCGAAGTCGTCGCGCTTGCGGACGAGGCCGTAGTCGGGGAAGGAGGCGAGATCAGGCCAGTCCAGCTGGAGCCGCACCCCGCCGCCGATGATCCTCAGGCCCTTGTTGCGCAGCCAGCCGGCTTCCTCGGAGATGTCGATGCCCATCGCCACCAGCTGCTTGACCGCGCGCGGGGTCAGGCCGTCGCCGCAGACCTTCTCCCTCGGGAACTCGGTCTTCTCCAGCAGGAGCACGTCGAGGCCGGACTTGGCCAGGTGGTACGCCGTCGTGGAGCCGGCCGGGCCCGCGCCCACGACGATCACGTCGGCGGTGTTCTCGGAGAGCGGCGAGGAGTGGTGCTCGGTCAGGACGGTCACGGCTGGATCTCCCCGGGTTCGAAATCTGCGTGCCGACCGGCACTGGACATGGGCAGTCTATTCAGCAGAATTGATCACCCCGCTGAAGGGCTGCCCTGTGAACCGAGCTCTGCCCGAAGTACGGCTGCGTGTGCCCACCGACGAGGACGCGGTCGCCTGGCACCGGGTCTTCGCCCACCCGGAGGTCATGGAGTTCCACGGCGGCAGGGCCGCGGAGCTGTCCGTCTACGAGGAGCTCACCGCCCGCCAGCGCCGGCACGACGCCGAGCGGGGATTCTGTCTGTGGACCATGCTCGACGAGCACGACCGGGTCATCGGCTTCACCGGAGCCCAGCCGTGGGAGCGGGAGTGGGGCCCCACGGGCGAGATCGAGATCGGCTGGCGGCTCGGGCGCGAGTACTGGGGCCAGGGGTACGTCACCGCGGCGGCGCGGATGACGCTGGAGCGGGTGCGGGCGGCCGGGGTGCCGGGGGTGGTGGCGATGGTCGACGCCCGCAACGCACGGTCGATCGCGGTGACACGGCGGCTGGGGATGGAACTCGCCGAGGTGTTCGCCACCGCGGATGCCCGCCGCAAAGGCCACTGCTACCGGCTCGGTCTGTGAAGGTCGATCCGTAGGACCAGACTCCGCATTCGCCACCTTGAGTAACCGACTGTTACAGAAAGGTACTTGAAGCTTCCGGTCGCCACCCCCTGGCGGTTACTCTGCCACTACCGCTGGGGGTGACATCTGTGCGTATAACACCCAAAACGTCCGAGGTGCGAGTACCGAAACTCGTCGGACTGATGGCCATGGACGCGCGCGAGGCGGCGAAGTCGCACGGCCTGATCCTCAACACACCGGACCGGCCGGACTTCACGCTCGTCGTCGTCGACTACGTCGTACGCCAGTACCCCCAGCCCGGTGCCGAGGTGCCGCGGGACTCGATGGTCTACATCTGGTTCGACTTCGGCGAGGGTGAGGGCGAGGGCGGCGGAGGCGTACGCGAGCCGCGCACACCGTGGCCGCCCTCTGGCGGACTGCAGCGCGAACTGGACGAGCCCGGTGATCCGTACCCCGTGGTCAGCTCTGCTTGAAGCCCCGGTGCAGGGCCACGACCCCGCCCGTCAGATTCCGCCACGCCACCTTCGACCAGCCCGCCTTGCGCAGCCGCTCGGCGAGGGCCGGCTGGTCGGGCCAGGCGCGGATGGACTCGGCGAGATAGACGTAGGCGTCGGGGTTGGAGGACACCGAGCGCGCGACCGGGGGAAGGGCGCGCATCAGGTACTCGGTGTAGACGGTGCGGAAGGGCGCCCAGGTCGGGTGCGAGAACTCGCAGATCACAACCCGGCCGCCGGGCCGCGTCACCCGGTACATCTCGCGCAGGGCGGCGTCGAAGTCCTGGACGTTGCGCAGCCCGAAGGAGATCGTCACGGCGTCGAAGGTGTCGTCCTTGAACGGCAGCCTCGTCGCGTCGCCCGCCGTGAACGGCAGCCAGGTGTGCTTGCGCTTGCCGACCTGGAGCATGCCGAGGGAGAAGTCGCAGGGCACGACGTACGCGCCGGTCCGCGCGAAGGGCAGCGAGGAGGTGGCCGTACCGGCGGCCAGGTCGAGGACCTTCTGCGCCGGGCGGGCGTCGACGGCCCTCGCGACCTCCTTGCGCCATCTGCGGTCCTGGCCGAGCGACAGCACGTCGTTGGTCAGGTCGTACCGTTCCGCCACGTTGTCGAACATCGAGGCGACTTCGTGCGGCTGCTTGTCCAGGGATGCGCGGGTCACGGGCCCATTGTGGCAGTACGGCCACACGGGGTCGCAGTACGCCCTCCCGGGAGCAGCGTCGGCTTCTTCTTCCCGGCCACGTCCTCCACCCAGCCGCACAGCAGCACGAAGACGGCGATCAGGAGCCAGCCGATGCCGAACATGAACCACTGGCTCTCCAGCGGCAGGTACCTCTCGAACGCGGGTACGTTCCAGAACTGGTCGATCAGCGGGACGGCCAGGATCAGGGCGATCTCGTGCCAGAGGTAGATCGTCACCGCGCGCGCGTTGAAGACCGTGACGAGGCGGTCCGTGCGGCGGAAGCGGGTCAGCCGGGCGAAGTCGATCCGGAAGAACTCTTTCGCGTACATCAGCAGCGTCACATAGCCCGCCGACCAGAAGGCCTGCGCGAGCGGGATGTCGTCCAGGTCGTAGGAGCCCGTCCCGGCCTGGTGGGTGAAGGCGTACCAGCCGCCGTACGCGAGGGCGGCGAGCGAGAGGACGGCGACGGTGAACGGCTTGAGGCGCCGCAGGACGCCGTCGCGGTGTGCGAAGCCGAGGATCCAGCAGAAGAGGAAGGTGGCCAGATCGGTGAGGGCGTTGCCGAAGCGGTTGTCCGGGGGCTCCCAGGCGAGGGAGAAGACAAGGATCGGGCCCAGCGACAGCAGCAGCACCGCTACCGGGGCCAGGCGGAACACACGCAGCAGCAACGGAGAGAGCAGGACGAACCAGAGATACGTCCTGAGGTACCAGAGGATCTCCCAGGCCTGCTCGCCCCAGGCGTTGCCCGGCGGGTCGCCCAGCGGCACGATCCAGTAGACGATCTGCCAACCGGGCATCCAGTCGTGGATCAGCATCGCCACGACCACGAAGAGGCCCCAGAACCAGAAGGGCGGCAGAAGCCGCCACAGCCGACTGCGCACCACCTTCAGCGGCGGGCGCTCCAGCGACTTCGCCATCAGGGTGCCGGCCAGGGCGAACATGACCCCCATCGAGGGGAAGACCATGCCCGCCCAGGCCCAGCCGAAGGTGTGGTAGGTGACGACGCGGATCAGGGCGACAGCGCGCAGGGTGTCGAAATAGCGGTCGCGGCCCGGGGGCCGAGGCGGAGGCTTCTCCTCCTCCGCCTCGGCGACTGCGGGTGGCGCCGGAACCACAGGCTCCGGCACCGCTTCCGGCTCCATCGCCCGCGCGTACCCCGAGTACCCGTACTCCTCGGCGTAACCCAGGCCGTAGCCCTGCTGGTACCCCGGCTGCTGGTACCCCGGTTGCTGATACGGCTGTTGATACGGCTGCGGCTGCTGATACCCCTGTTGCTCCCAGCTCATCAGCCCACCCCCGCCGACGTGCCCACCTCACCGGTGCGCTTCAGTTTCTGCCAGCGCAGCCGGCCGCCCGTCATCGCCGTGATGCAGGAGTGGATGAGGACCAGGTACATCATCTGCCGGTAGGCGAGTTGCTGCAGCGGCATCATCAGCAGGTAGCGGTACCGCTCGCGGTCGAGGCGGAAGGCATAGGCCGCGCACAGCAGCTGCACTCCCAGCACCGCCAGCCACGCCAGCAGGGCCGCCTTGAAGTCGACGAAGATCATCGAGTAGACGGTGAACACGTCGATGAGCGGCGCGAACACCGGCGTGACGATCTGGAAGATGACGACGAGCGGCATGCCGACCCGGCCGAAGCGGCCCGAAGGTCCCTTGTCCGTCAGGGACTTGCGGTGCTTCCACAGCGCCTGCATGGTGCCGTACGACCAGCGGTAGCGCTGCGACCACAGCTGCTTCAACGAACCCGGCGCCTCGGTCCACGCGCGTGCGTGCTCCTGATAGACGACCCGCCGGCCCGCGCGGTGCATCGCGATGGTGATGTCGGTGTCCTCCGCGAGCGTGTCCTCGCTCATGCCACCGACCTCCAGGACCGCCTCACGGCGGAAGGCGCCGATCGCGCCGGGGATGGTGGGCATGCAGCGCAGCAGGTCGTACATACGGCGGTCGAGGTTGAAGCCCATCACGTACTCGATGTGCTGCCACGCGCCGATCACGGTGTTGCGGTTGCCGACCTTGGCGTTGCCGGCGACCGCGCCGACCTCGGGGTCGGCGAAGGGCTGCACGAGCCGGCGTACGGTGTCCGGCTCGAAGACCGTGTCGCCGTCCATCATCACGACGATGTCGTAACTGGCGCTGCGCACACCGTTGTTCAGCGCGGCCGGTTTGCCCGCGTTCTCCTGGCGGATGACTCGGACGTTGGTCATACCCAGTTCGTGGGCCGCGTTCCGGGCGATCTCGGAGGTACCGTCCGTCGAGCCGTCGTCGACCACGATGATCTCGATCGGGTGGGTGCTCTTCGACAGCGATTCAAGAGTGTTGGCGATGCACTCCTTCTCGTTGTACGCCGGGACGATCACGCTCACCGGTTGGTACACCGGCGGTCCCCAGCTGAACCGGCGTCTGTTGCGCTGCCGGTAGTGGCGCCGGGCGAGGACCAGCATCATGCCGAAGCGGCCCATGACGGCGACGCCGACGACGAGGAGGCCGACCGACAGCACCGGCACCGTCCATTCGGCGACGGCCACCGCCCCGATCAGGGCCCTGCCCTCGTACAGGGTCACGCCGGTGGCCTCGCGGTGGGCGGCCTGGAGGTTCGAGGTCCCCGCGCCCACCGCACCGGCCTGTCCGTTCGCACCACCCTGCTGCGCCTGGCCGCCGGGCTGCTGACCGCCGACCTGCACGCCACCCGCCTGAGCGGCGCCGGCCTGCTCGCCGTTCGCCGCCTCCTCCTTCTGGATCGCGCCGCTGATCGTGGTGAAGGTGTAGCCCTTCGCCTTCATCTTCTCGATGTACGTCGGCAGCGCCTTGATCGTCTGCGACCGCTCGCCGCCCGCGTCGTGGAACAGGACGGACGCGCCCTCACCGTCCTCCGGTGTGGCCCACTTGATGATCTTCGAGACGCCCGGCCGCTTCCAGTCGTCGCTGTCGGTGTCGACGAAGACGCTGGTGTAGCCGTCCTCGCCGAGCTTCTTGTAGACGGGCCAGCTGTAGTTGTCAATGGCGTCCGTCTCCGAGGAGTAGGGCGCCCGGAACAGCGTGGTGGTGATGCCGGCCGCGCCGGCCAGCGCGAGTTGGGTCTGCTGCATCTCGCGGTCGACACGGGCGTCGCTCTGGTAGGAGAGGTCGACGTGGGTGAAGGTGTGGATGCCGACCTCGTTGCCCTGCTCGACCATGTCCCCGACGATCGACGGGTAGCGCGAGACCATCGAGCCGACCACGAAGAAGGTGGCGGGCACGTCGTACTTCTTCAGGATCGCCAGGACCTGCGGTGTCCAGGTGGGGTTCGGACCGTCGTCGAAGGTGAGCGCGATCGTCTTCTCCGGCACGGACACGGTGGTGGCCTGACCGCCCCGGAAGGTGAGGATCGGCCCGCCGTCGAGGACCTTGTCGGGCACCTTGCCGGAGCCGGCCCCGGTGCGCACCCGCTGGTCGCCGCCGACCTCGGCACGCAGATAGCCGTCGAGCAGCATGACGCTGGTCAGGGCGAGCAGGAGCAGGCCGGCGAGGATCACCCGGGGCTTCTGCAGGGCGGCGGCCCGGCCCGCCACCCGCTCGATGCGGGAGGGGGCGCGGCGGCGGCGACGGGAGGGCGTCGTCGTAGTCATGAGTGGGGCTGCGCTCCGGTCAGTTGGCGGACGTGTCGGCGGACGCGGTCGAGGCGGGGGCGCCCGAGGGCGGCGCCGACGGCGTGCCGCTGGGCGGGGCGACCGGGTTGCCGAGGCCGCCCTGGGGCTGCTCGCAGCTGGGACGGGGTCAGCGAGGTGCCGAAGCCCATGAAGGCCATGCCCAGCACCACCGCGTAGCCGAGACAGGCCACGCCGAGCAGGAGGCCGAGGCGCCGCAGCAGCTTGGAGCGGCGTCCGGAGTTGTCAACGAACACGGGCCCTTCGGCGGACCCGTTGCCGCGTTTGCGGCGGCGACCGCGCACACGGCGTTCGGCGGCGCGGTTTTCGATGGCAGGCTCGGAATGCATTCCCCGGATGCTAGGGAGCCTTTATGTGCCCACGGCTCTCTTTTTATGTGAGACGCCCATGAGAAACGCCTTAACCTGTACGTTTCCTGAGAGTTTCTGCGAACGACCGCGCACTTCACAGCAATGTGAGGGGAGTTGGAGGTTCGGTCCCAGCGGACTGTGAGACATTTGCGCCCCGGGCCCGTATGGCATTTCCCAGCCTGGGACAGAAATCACGAAAGCGGGTACAGGCGCAATGCGGAGTTTCCTGACGGCGACGGCCGGGCTCACCTGCATGTTCGCACTGGCCATCACGGGGTGCTCCGCGGGCTCCGACGGGACGGCGGACGCGGCGCCGCCGAAGCCGTCGCAGGCCGAGACGTCGCCCTCACCGAGCGCCTCGCCGAGCGCCTCGCCGAGCGCCTCGCCGAGCACGTCGTCGAGCACGTCGTACGCGCCCTACGTCAGCGCCACCGAGGCCTCCGAGAACGACTCCGCCGGCTCCCCGGCGACGTACAACCTGGCCTTCGTCATCTCGGCGGGCAGTGACTGCACCCCCAGGTGGAACGGCACCACCGCCATCTCCGACCCGGCCGTGAAGTCCCGTAGCTCCCGGCTCACTCAGGACGGTGCCACCGTCCGTGTCTCCTTCGGCGGCGCCTCCGGCAAGGAGCTGGCGGCGAGTTGTGACAGCGCGTCCGAGCTGGCGGAGGCCTACGGGAAGGCGCTGGACGCGGCGGGTTCCTCACGGGCCGACTTCGACATCGAGGGCGACGAGCTGACCGACTCCGGCTCGGTGGACCTGCGTTCGCAGGCGATAGCGCTGCTGCAGAAGGAGCGGAGTGAGCTGGAGGTCTCCTTCACGCTGCCGGTGATGCCGTCCGGCCTTGACGACGACAGCGTGGCGCTGCTGGAGTCGGCCAACGAGCATGACGTCCAGGTCTCCACCGTGAACATCATGACGATGAATTACGGCGAGTCGTACGACGGGGACATGGGCGACTACGCGCTCACCTCGGCCAAGGCCACGCACACCCAGCTGAAGGAGATCTTCGGCACGCCGGACGCGACCGCGTGGAAGGCCATGGCGTTGACCTCGATGCTCGGTACGAATGACGTGGACAACGAGACGTTCACGCTCGACGACGCGGCGCAGGTGCGGAAGTTCGCCGAGGAGAAGGGGATCGGGTGGGTGTCGATGTGGGCGGCATTCCGGGATCGGCAGTGCGATGACGATTCGTCGTCGGATGACGCGTTGACCAATTGCAGCGGGGTGGATCAGAAGGACGGGGCGTTCGCGGAGGCGTTCTCGGGGTGAAAGCGGGGGCGTTTCCTCACCGTCGGCGGTAGACCAACCGGCCGTCCACCACCGTCGCCACACACGTCCCCGCGCCGCGCTCGGCCAGTTCCGCCTCGTCCCGTACGTCGAACACCGCGAAACGGGCGGCTGAGTTCCGCTCCCTCGGCTCCGCGAACTCCACCGGCCACCCGGAGTCGTACGGGTCCAGCGCCGGCGTCCCGCCGGGGCGGCCCAGCCTGCCCGTGATCGCCAACCCCGAGCGGTGGACGGCGTCCCGGACCGCGCGGTTGCGCAGTTCCTCGCACGCCGCCCGGACCGTGCCGTGGGCCAGCATCCGCTGCACACACCGCCGTGCGCTCGCGCCCCAGCGGGTGTCGTCCATGGCCAGGGCCGCCAGCGCATCCCCGGTGATCGGCTCGGTCCCCAACTCATCGGCCTCGCGCGGATCGGGATGGTAGGCCGCCTCCAGCAGCTCGTTGCCGTGGAGGTTGATCAGGCCGGGCGTGAGGATGCCCGGCCACTGCCGTACCCGCGCTCGCGGAAAGGCGGCGACGAGTTCCTCCAGCTGCCCCGCGTCCGCGATCCACGCGCCCTCGACGGCGAGCGCCCGCCCCCTGGAGTCCGCGTGAATCGTCAGCACGAGTACGTCAGTTGGAAGCGAGGATCTTCAGCTCGGGGTGGGCCGTGCCGCCCTCGATCGCGGTGGACGAGATGTGAGACATGACCCGCTCGTCGACGGGGTCGTTCGCCGGGTCGTCGTGCACGACCAGGTGCTCGTACGTCGTCGACCGCTGGGCCGGCACCCGCCCCGACTTGCGGATCAGGTCGATGATCTCCATCCGGTTGGAGCGGTGCTTGGCACCGGCCGAGGAGACGACGTTCTCCTCCAGCATGATCGAGCCGAGGTCGTCCGCGCCGTAGTGCAGCGACAGCTGGCCGATCTCCTTGCCCGTGGTCAGCCAGGAGCCCTGGATGTGGGCGATGTTGTCCATGAAGAGGCGCGCGATGGCGATCATCCGCAGGTACTCGAAGATCGTGGCCTGCGTACGGCCCTTCAAGTGGTTGTTCTCGGGCTGGTAGGTGTACGGGATGAAGGCCCGGAAGCCCCCCGTCCGGTCCTGTACGTCACGGATCATCCGGAGGTGCTCGATGCGCTCGGCGTTGGTCTCGCCGGTGCCCATCAGCATCGTGGAGGTGGACTCCACACCCAGCCGGTGCGAGATCTCCATGATCTCCAGCCAGCGCTCGCCGCTCTCCTTCAGCGGGGCGATGGCCTTGCGCGGCCGCTCGGGCAGCAGCTCGGCGCCGGCGCCCGCGAAGGAGTCGAGGCCGGCCTCGTGGATCCGCGTGATGGCCTCCTCGACCGACACGCCGGAGATCCGGGCCATGTGCTCGACCTCGCTCGCCCCCAGGCTGTGGATGACGAGCTGCGGGAACTCCTTCTTGATGGCCGCGAAGTGCTTCTCGTAGTACTCCACGCCGAAGTCCGGGTGGTGGCCGCCCTGGAACATGATCTGGGTGCCGCCGAGTTCGACGGTCTCGGCGCAGCGCCGCAGGATGTCGTCCAGGTCTCGGGTCCAGCCCTTGGCCGTGTCCTTGGGGGCGGCGTAGAAGGCGCAGAACTTGCACGCCGTCACACAGACGTTCGTGTAGTTGATGTTGCGCTCGATGATGTACGTCGCGATGTGCTCGGTGCCCGCGTACCTGCGGCGGCGCACGGCGTCGGCGGCGGCACCCAGCGCGTGCAGCGGGGCGTGGCGGTACAGGTCCAGCGCTTCCTCGGGCGTGATGCGCCCGCCCTCGGCGGCACGGTCGAGGACGGCTGTGACATCAAACGACGTGAAGTCGGCCTTCTCGGTCACCGGGGCGTCCCTTTCGTCAAGGGGTTGGACGGACCCGACCAGCCTACGCCAGCGTTTTCGCCGCCCGGAGGTCAGGCCGCGTACGCGCCGATGAGCAGCCCGGCGTACACCCCGCCGAGCAGGAACGGCCCGAACGGGATCGCCGACTTGCGCCCCGCCCGCCGCAGGACGACGAGCCCCCAGCCGTACAGCGCCCCGAACAGGAACCCGGCGAAGGTGCCGAGCATGACCGTCGCCCAGCCGTACCAGCCCAGCACCGCCCCTGCCCCGAGCGCGAGCTTCACATCGCCGAATCCCATGCCGCCCGGGTTGATGAGATGCAGCACGTAGTAGCCGGCGCCGAGCGCGAGCGAGGCCCACAGTGCCGTCGGCCAGTCCCCGGCGTGTTCCGGCACCAGGGCGACCACGCCGAGCAGCCCGAGCGCGGCGCCCGCGAGCGGCAGGGTGAGCACGTCGGGCAGCCTGCGCACCCGGTGGTCGACGAGCGCGAGCAGGACGCCCACCGGAGTGAGCAGCAGCCAGACGGCCAGTTCGGGACGGGTGTCGGTGGCCGCGGCGAGGACGGAGCACAACAGGGCGGTGGTGAGGGCGACGAGGGCGACGCCGGGCCCGTATCGCGTGGCACACCGCGAGCACCGGGCCCGCCCCAGCCATCCCGGGACGGGGTGCCCGTCCGGACACCGCCCCCGCCACACCTCCTCCGCGTCCACGGAGAACCGGTAGGCGGCCCGAGGCAGCAGGGCACCCGCCGCCGCCCCCCACAGTCCGGCCGCGACGATCACGACGAGCGTGCTCATCCCCACGAAACGCCCCACTACTCGACCTTCGACAACCGCGCCTCGGGATTGCCCTCGTCACTGCTCTCCGAGCGGTACACCAGGTCGTCGCCGGCCGGTGTGATCCGGACCGTGTGCGGTGTCGGATTGCAGCCGCCGTGGTTGGTCTTGCGGCCCACGGACGTCACGACGAGCGCTTTGGCCGTCACCTGCTTCAGGGTCAGTACGTCGTTGCAGACGCCGCCGAGCAGGTCGGTCTGCCGCAGGGTGCCCAACTCGTCGCCCACGTCGGCCTTGTGCACGGTGAGCCGGAAGGTACCGGCGGGCAGGGCGCCGTCCAGGGCGGTGGCCTTGCCCTCCCAGGTGCCGAGGTAGCGCTCGGGGACGGCGGCTGAGGCGCTGTCGGCGCTGCTCGAACCGGCCGTCGGCATCGGCGAGTAGGCCCCGGTGCCGGCACTGTCCGCGTTGTTGTCGCCGTCGTCCGGCAACAGCTCGAACACGAACACCGACCCCACGGTCACCGCCGCCAGCGCCCCCGCGACCGCCAGCGCCACCGTGCAGCTCATCCGCCGCCCACGGCCGCCCTCCCCCGGCGTCGACGCCGCCGCGACGGACAGCGAGAGCTTCCCGGGGCGGGGGTCGGCCGACGGGACGGCGTCCTCGGGAGGCGTGGCGTCACGGGGTTCGGGTACGGCGGCGGGGGTCTCGGGCAGCGGCGCCGGCATCACGGGCGGCGGCCCGAACCGCCCGGCCGCCGCACGCGCATCCGCCCCGGCCGTCCCGGGCACCCCCTGCGAAGGGGCGCTGAACGCCACCGGCCCCGACGCGACGTCCTCCCCCGCCTCCAGATTCAGCAGCCGCACGGCACCACGGCTGACCTGCTCGACCAGTTCCCCCGGCAGCCATCCGCCCGCCACCAGCCGAGCCGCCCCTTCCGGCGCCAGCCGCCGGGCCACGTCACCCGGGGTGGGCCGCGCACCGGGCTCCTTCGCCAGACAGGCCGCCACCAGCTCCCGCAACTCGCCGTCAAGCGCGTCGAGTTCGGGCTCCTCGTGGACGACCTTGTAGAGCAGCGCCGCCGACGAGTCCCCCAAGAAGGGAGGCTCCCCGGTCGCCGCGTACGCCAGCACCGCGCCCAGCGAGAAGACGTCCGCCGCCCCCGTGGCCCCCTTGCCGATGATCTGCTCGGGCGACATGTATCCGGGGGAGCCGATCGAGACTCCGGTCGATGTCAGGGACGCGGTGCCGTCCATGGCCCGCGCGATACCGAAGTCGATCAGCAGGGGGCCGTCCAGCGTCAGCAGGACGTTCGACGGCTTCACGTCCCGGTGCACCAGGCCCAGTCCATGGACCGCCGCGAGCGCCTCGGCGAGCCCCGCGCCCAGCGCCCGTACCGAATGTTCGGGAAGCGCCCCCGCGTCGGCGACCGCGGACGACAGCGACGGACCCGCCGCGTACACCGTGGCCACCCACGGCACCGCCGCGTCCGGATCGGCGTCCAGGACGGGCGCCGTCCACGCGCCGCCCACCCGGCGCGCCGCCGCCACTTCGCGGCGGAAGCGGGCGCGGAACTCCTCGTCCAGGGCGAAGTGCGGATGCACGATCTTGACCGCGACCGTACGGCCGCCCGCGCTGCGCCCCAGGTACACCCGCCCCATGCCGCCGGAACCGAGCCGGCCGAGCAGCCGGTACGGCCCGATGACCGTGGGCTCGTCAACTCCGAGCGGCTGCATCGGCGTCCACCCCTCCCCCGTACGGCCCCATGGGCACTCGAATGCCGCAGTGGAACTCCCCCAGCAGGTTAGTGCGCGAGCACCCCGCCCTTTCCCACCGCGGCGGATCCGCTCACGGCTGGAGCAGATCCACCTTCACATCCGCGGGAAATCCTGTCGTCGGTCCCACCCGCCGCGCGAACTCCGCCACCGCCGCCAGCTGCGGGACGCCGAAACGGAAGTCGAGGGTCGTGAAATACCGCTCCAGGACCTCCTCGTCGAACGCCTCCCAGCGGGCCGCCTGCTCGGCGACCTTGCCGACCTCCTCCAGGGAGAGGTTGCGGGAGTCGAGGAAGGCCTCGTGGACCTGGCGGGTGATGGCCGGCTCGCGCTCCAGATAGTCCCGGCGCGCAGCCCAGACCGCGAAGACGAAGGGCAGACCGGTCCACTCCTTCCAGAGCGTGCCGAGGTCGTGCACATCGAGGCCGTAGCGCGGCCCGTCCAGCAGGTTCGCCCGCAGTGCCGCGTCTCCGATGAGTACGGCCGCCTCCGCCTCCTGCATCATCAGGCTGAGATCGGGCGGGCAGGTGTAGTAGTCGGGCCGCACGCCGTAGCGCTCGGCGAGCAGCAGCTGGGCCAGGCGCACCGAGGTGCGCGAGGTCGAGCCGAGGGCGACCCTGGCGCCGTCCAGCTCGTCCAGCGGCACCTGCGAGACGATCACGCAGGACATCACCGGGCCGTCGCAGCCGACCGCGATGTCGGGGAAGGCGACCAGGTCATCGGCGTTGCGCAGGAACTCGACGAGGGTGATCGGCCCGATGTCGAGGTCGCCCCGCACCAGCCGCTCGCTGAGCTTCTCCGGCGTGTCCTTGGTCAACTCGAAGTCGAGCAGGGTGCCCGTTCGCGCGAGCCCCCAGTACAGGGGCAGGCAGTTCAGAAACTGGATGTGGCCTACGCGCGGCCGGGTGCGAGAATTGTCCACATCGCGAGGCTAGACCCTTTGAGGTAGCGTGCAGCCCTCAGGGTGGCGACTCTCCGGTGACGCCCAGGTCACCACCACACCGTCAATCCAGACACGGGGCTTCAAACGTCCGGGTGACGTGATCTTGACCTCTATTGCTTTCGGCTGCCTGCGTGCTAGGCTCGCCGCAAGTTGCAGTTTGGTTTCCCTTGCAGTACAGAGCCTGCGGAGCATGTAACCGCGGGCTCTCGTCGTTTTCAGACGTATGCAGTTGTGCGGCACTTGTTTTCACACTTGCAGGGTTCTGGAGCAGGGCAACCCTTTGGGCCCAAGGAGGGCTTATGGCTACCGGAACCGTGAAGTGGTTCAACGCCGAAAAGGGCTTTGGCTTCATCGCCCAGGAAGGCGGCGGCCCCGACGTCTTCGTTCACTACTCCGCGATCAACGCGAGCGGCTTCCGTTCGCTGGAGGAGAACCAGCAGGTCTCCTTCGACGTGACCCAGGGCCCGAAGGGCCCGCAGGCGGAGAACGTCACCCCCGTCTGATCAGTCCGATCAGTCTGATCATTCGGTCTCGGAGCCTGGTGCTTTGATCCGGAACAGATAGCAGTACCCAAGGAGCCCCGTGCCGCAAGGCAATGGGGCTCCTGCCTTTTGCCCCCCGGGCTGCCTAGACGTGCTGCATGACGAGCACGAACGTCGTCCCGGGCGCCAGCGCCTCGTACGAGTGCGGCACATCCCCGCGATACGACATGTAGTCGCCGGGCCCCAGATCGACCTCCTCGCCCCGGGGCCCCGCCTTCACCCGGCCCGTGCTGACGATCAGGTGCTCCACGCTCCCCGGAATGTGCGGCTCCGACTCCCGGGCCGCGCCCGGCTCCGCGCGCAGGTGGTAGAGGTCCCGGCGGGCACCGGGCGGGCTGGCGGAGAGCAGGGTGGCCACATAGTCCGCCCGCTCGGAGGCGACCGTGGGACCCTCGCCGGCCCGGATCACCTGAACCGCCGGGGACGGCGGTTCCACCAGCGCGCTGAACGGCACACCGAGCGCGACTCCCAGCGCCCACAGCGTCTCCACGCTGGGGTTCCCGCCGCCTGTCTCCAGCTGGGACAGCGTGGACTTCGCGATCCCCGCCCGCTTGGCCAGCTCGGACAGCGACAGCCCGGCCCGGGTGCGCTCGCGGCGCAGGGAGGCCGCGATCCAGGTGAGGGGCTCGCTCATGCGCTTCACTTCCCGTTGTTCGCTCTACAGGTACGTTCGTTCGCCTTGACGAACGCACCCTTCGGTGTTCATTCTGGAAAACATGCGTTCGCTACTCCGAACACCGATGATGGCACCTCTGGTGCGCCAAAGTGCACTCGTCTGGCTGGCGAGCGGTGTCGTCGGCGTCTCCTTCGGCGCGATAGCCGTGGCCGGCGGGCTGCCGGTCTGGGTGCCGGTGGTGATGTCGCTGCTCGTGTACGCGGGCTCGGCGCAGTTCAGCGCGGTCGGCGTGCTGCTGGCCGGGGGCGGGCCGTTGGCCGCGGCGGCGACCGGGCTGCTCCTGAACACCCGGACGGCCGCCTTCAGCCTGGCCGTGGCGGACGTCATCGGCGGCCGGGGCCGGCTCGCCCGCTTTCTCGGCGCCCACCTCGTCACCGACGAGACGGTGGCCTTCACCCTCGCCCAGCCGGATCCCCCGCGCCGCCGGGCGGCGTTCTGGATCAACGGGCTCGGTCTGTTCGCCGCCTGGAACACCGGTGTCCTCGTCGGCGCGCTCGCCGGAACCGCGCTCGGCGACCCGGCGACGTACGGCCTCGACGCCGCCTTCCCGGCTGTACTGATGGCCCTGGTGCTGCCGACCCTGCGCACGGACGCCCGCATACGGCGGTGCGCGTTGCTCGGCGCCGCGACGGCCCTGGCGGTGACCCCGGCCGTCCCGGCGGGCGTGCCGGTGCTGCTGGCGCTGGCGGGGCTGGTCCGGTACGGCCGTAAGGAGGCGTCGGCGTGAATGGCGCGGTGGCCGTGATCCTGGCGCTGGCGGTGGGGACGTACGCCTTCCGGCTGGTCGGCCCGGCGCTGCACGGGCGGGTCGAACTGCCCGTGCGGGTGCAGGAGCTGCTGACGGCCGCCGCGGTGGTGCTGCTCGTGGCGTTGCTGGCGACGGGCGGGCTGACGGAGGGCGGCGGCTTCGCGGGGTGGGCGCGGACGGCCGGGGTGCTGGTCGCGGGGGTGCTGGCGTGGCGGCGGGCGCCGTTCCCGGTGGTGGTGCTGGCGGCGGCCGGGGCCACCGCGCTGCTGCGGGCTTCGGGGTTCGCATGAGGAGCCACTGTGGGAAGATCGCCGCATGACCAGCGGGGAAGAGAACAACCACGGGGAAAGCGGCGGGACTCCCGCCAACGTCAAACTGGCGACGGGCATCTCCGTCGGTCTGTCCCTCGGCACGGGCCTCGGTGTCGCGCTCGGGCTGACCGTCCTCGACAACCTGGCGCTCGGGATCGCCCTGGGCATGTGTCTGGGCGTAGCCGTCGGAACCGGGATCGGTGCCGGCCGGATGCGGACCGATGATCAGCAGGACAGGGGCGAGTAGTCACCGGCTTCGCTAGGGTCCCCGGCCATGACCGAAGCCGACTTCCTCGCTACCACTCGCACCTTCTACGACGCCATTGCCGAGGACTACGCGACCCTCTTCCAGGACGAGCTGGCGAACAGGCCCCTGGAGCGGGCGGTCCTGGCCCTGTTCGCCGAACTCGTCGACGGGGACGGCCCGGTGGCCGACCTGGGATGCGGTCCGGGCCGCACGACCGCGCGCCTCGCGGGCCTGGGGCTGCCCGTGTTCGGAATCGATCTGTCGGAGTCGATGCTCGCCATCGCCCGGCGCGAGAACCCCGGGCTGCGATTCGAGCGGGGCTCCATGCTGGAGCTGGACCTTCCCGACGGCACGCTGGCCGGCGCCCTGTCCTTCTACTCGTCCATCCACACGCCGGTGGACCGTCTCCCGGACCTCTTCGCCGAGTTCCACCGCGTGCTGGCTCCGGGCGCGCCGCTGCTCGTCGCCTTCCAGGCCGGTGACGAACACAAGCACCACGACCGGCCCTTCGGTCACCCGGTCGCGCTCACCTTCCTGCGCCGCCGCCCGGAACACATCGCCGAACTGCTGACGGCGGCCGGCTTCACGCTCCTCTCCCGCACGGTCCGCGAACCGGACCCTGCGCTCGACGAGACGTCCGCGCAGGCGTTCCTGATCGCCAGGAAGCCCACGGGCCCCCTCTCCTAGCGGCTCCCGGCGATGTCCTTCGCCGCGATGTACCCGAACGTCATCGCCGGACCGATCGTCGAGCCCGCGCCCGCGTAGCTGTGCCCCATGACAGCCGAGCTCGCGTTGCCCGCGGCGTACAGCCCCCGGATCACCGAGCCGTCCTCGCGCAGCACCCTGGCGCGGGCGTCCGTGAGCAGACCGCCCTTGGTGCCGAGGTCGCCGGGGACGATGCGGAAGGCGTGGTACGGGGGCAGCCAGAGCGGGGCGAGGCAGGAGTTCGGCAGCACATACGGGTCCGTGTAGTAGTGGTCGTAGGCGCTGTCGCCCCGGTGGAAGTCGGGGTCCTTCCCCTTCAGTGCCTGGGCGTTGAAGCGGTCCACCGTGGTCCGCAGGGCCGCCGCCGGCACGCCGATCGAGGTGGCGAGCGCGTCCAGGGTCCAGGCCTGGTGCGCGGCTCCCGAGTCGTACCAGTCGGCGGGCAACGGCAGGGTCGGCAGGACGTCCTTGAAGAGGTAGCGGTTGCGGTAGTGCTGGTCGACGATCAGCCAGGACGGGATGGCTGGGCTGGTGTCGTTGACGTCGTACATCGTGTGGACGACGTCGCTGTAGGGGGCGGCCTCGTTCACGAAGCGGGTGCCGGCGGCGTTGACCAGCAGTCCGCCGGGGAGAGTGCGTTCGGCCAGACAGAAGTACGGCCGGCCGGGGAGCGGGATCGCCGGGCCCCACCAGGCGTCGTCCATCAGGCCGAGCGCGGCGCCGAGGCGCTGCCCGGCCCGGATGCCGTCGCCGGTGTTCTCCTTCGCGCCCACCGTCCAGTCCGTGCCGATGGGCCCCCGCTGGTACTGCTCGCGCATCGCCGCGTTGTGCTCGAAGCCGCCCGAGCCGACGATCACGCCACGGCGGGCGCGGACCAGGCCGGGGCCGCCGTCCCGGGTGACGACCGCTCCGCTGACGGCGCCGCCCTCGACGTACAGGTCGGTCAGCGGCGTGTCGAGCCACACGGGCACCCGCGCCGACCGCAGCCCCAGCCGCAGCCCGGCCGCCAAGGACTGCCCCATGGTCAGCGGCTTCTCCCCGCGCAGGGCCGCCGCCGTACCGCGCGCGAGACACTGTGCGGCCACGGCGGCGCCCTTGGCGTTCACCGCGGCCAGGGCCAGCCACTTGTAGTCGGCGCTGAAGACGACCATGCCGGCGGGCACATCCATGTACGGCGGGTTCAGATGTGCCAGCTCGGCGCCCAGGAGGTTGCCGTCGAGCTGGTCGGGCTCCACGGAGCGGCCGTTCGGCAGGCCGCCGGGCAGCTCGGGGTAGTAGTCGCTGTACCCCTCCATCCAGCGGAAGCGCAGGGGGCTGTTGGCCATGACGAAGGAGAGCATCGCGGGGCCGTGCGCGAGGAAGGCCTGCCGGCGCTCGACCGGAACATCCGCGCCGACGACGGCGGCGAGGTAGGTGGCGGCCTTGGCGGGCGTGTCCGGCACCCCGGCGGCGAGGATCACGGAGTTGTTGGGAATCCAGATCCCGGCGCCGGACCGCGCGGCGGACCCGCCGAAGGTGGGCGCCTTCTCCAGCACCACACAGCTCAGGCCCTGCCCGGCTGCGGTCAGGGCGGCGGTCATGCCGGCGGCTCCGGAGCCGATGACCACGACGTCGTAGGTGCCGAGGAGGGGCAGATCGGCGGCCCGGGCGCGCTGCTGGGCCGTTCCCACGAGACCGAAGGCCGCGGCTGTGCCGGCGGCGCCCGCGGTGAGTACATGTCTTCGGGTGGGGTCCGCGCTGGTGGTCATGGGGGCAACTCCCGCCTGGACGGCTCCGCGTTTCCGAGCCGGGCGCATCTGAGGGTGAGTCAGAAATGCGAATGTGACGCGGATGCCTTGTGAAGTCAAGTCAGAGGCAGGGGAGTTGAGACTTCCGTTCGCACGCTTTGGGTCGGCACCCGCTCCCTCCCCCGCCACGGTCCGGACACCGGCGAGGGCGAGGAGCGGGTTGCCGCCCGGGCCCGTTCAGGATCGTCGTACATCGGGCAAAGCCCAGTCAATCCTTGGGATTTGTCACCGCACCCAAGTATTAACTTGGATGTCATGACCCTCGACGACCTGCGTGTGTTCGTGGCCGTGTGCCGAGCCGGGAGCCTCAGCTCGGTGGCGCGGGAGCTGGGCTGTACGCAGTCGGCGGTCAGCCAGCATGTGAAGCGGCTGGAGCGGGAGACGGGGGTCGCGCTGCTGGAGCGGCAGCCCCGGGGAGTCGTGCCGACACAGGCGGGGCGGGTACTGGAGACGGCGGCGGCCGAGGGGATATCCGGGCTGGATCTGGCGGTGCGGCGGCTGCGGGACCTCGTGGCCGGCGAGAGCGGGTATGTGCGGGTGGCGACCGGGGCGACGACCGTACGGCACTTCATGTCGGAGGCGGTCGTCGCCTACCGGCGGCGCCACCCAGGGGTCAGCCTGGAGTTCCGTACGGTGAGTTCGGGCCGCGGCAGCTTCGACGCGCTGGCCGACGGCACGCTCGACCTGGCCTGGATCACCCTCGGCCCGCCGGTGCGCGGCATCGAGCAGCGGCCGGTGGTGGAGCTGCCGTGGGTGCTGGCGGTACGGGCCGACGATCCGCTGGCGACACGGCCGCACGTCGACGCGGGCGCCGACATGGACGGCGTACGGCTGATCCGGCTGCCGCCGAACTCCGCCTCGGCGGCTCATCTGGAGGCCGCCTGCGCCGAGTTGGGCGTCCGATTCGCGCACGACACCAGCGTCGCCGACTGGGACACGGCACTGCTGCTGGCCGAGCTGGGGGTCGGGCGGGCGGTGGTGCCCGCGCTGCCGGGGCTGTCGGTCCCCGGCGAAGGGGACCTGCGCCTGATCCCCCTCCCCGCCCTGCGCCCCCTGCCCGTCGGCTGGGCCGTCCGCCGCTGGGACGCGCTCAGCCCGCCGGCCCGGGCGTTCGCGGACCTGGTGGAGAGCCACCGCCGGGGCCTGCGGGGCTGATCGTCCGAGCGACTAGTTCAGGCCGATCTTCGCGCAGTCCGCCGCGTACTCCGGGGTGCAGATCTGGTCGACGGTGTAGACGCCGTCCTGGATCACCGTGTCCTTGATGTTCTTCTGCGTGAGGGCGACCACCGACACCAGCTGTGCCGGGATCTTGTCCTGCGTCGGGCTGTCGACCGAGTCCTGGGTCAGCGCGTCGAACTCGATGTCGCGGTCCTGCACCTTGTACACGGCCATCTTCGCGGCGTTGGTCGCCTCCAGCAGGAAGGACTTGTACACCGTCATGAACTGCTCGCCCGAGACGATCCGCTGCACCGCGTCCAGGTTCGCGTCCTGCCCCGTCACCGGCGGAACCTTGCTGACGCCCGCCTCCTTGAGCGCGTCGATGACGGCCCCCGCCATGCCGTCGTTCGCCGAGTAGACGGCGGCGATGTCGCCGACCCCGACGGCGGCGATCGCCTTCTCCATGTTGGCCTTGGCGACCTCGGGCGACCACTTCTCGGTGTCGTACTTCTTGACGATGTTCACCTCGCCCTCGAGCTCCTCGAGCGCGCCCTTCTTGAACCGGGCCGTGTTCGGGTCGGCCGGGTCACCGTTCATCATGACGACCTTGCTGCTCGCGGCCTTCGAGCCGAGTTCCTCGACGAGGGAGCGGCCCTGCACCTGGCCGACGAGCTCGTTGTCGTGGGAGACGTACGCGTCGATGGGGCCCTCGGCGAGGCGGTCGTAGGCGATGACCGGAATGCCCGCGTCCTTCGCCTTCTGCACATCCGACGCGATGGCCTTGGCGTCCAGCGCGTCCACGAGGATGACGTCCACCTCGTCGTCGATCATCTGCTGGAACTGCCGGCTCTGCTTCTCCGTGCTCGACTCGGCGTTGGCGTAGACGACCTTGCCCTTGTCGTTGGTGAGGTTGCCGACTTCCTTCCTGATGAGCGGGTAGTCGAACTTCTCGAAGCGCGCCGTGTCCTTGTCGGGCAGCAGCAGACCCACCGTGATGTCGTCACCCTTCTCCGGCGAAGCCGAGCTGTCACCGCCCCCGATGCCGTCCATGACACCGCACGCGGTGAGCGACATCGCCGAGGCGGACGCGACGAGGGCTATGCCGATACGGCGTACGGCGGAGGTGTGGGGGGTACGAGCGTTCACTACTGGGCCTTCCAAGGGGAGAGCGGCGTTGCTACCCGGGGTTGGCGGTAGCCAACGCGGGGAGGGCATGTCACGTCAAGCGGTTGTCGTAACGAGACGGCAACCGTTTACCTCGGGACGGAGCGCCCCCGGTATCGGCGCGGCTACGTGGCGTACAGCTCCTCCACCTCCGCCGCGAAGTCCCGCATGACCGCCTCCCTGCGCAGCTTCATCGACGGCGTCAGATGCCCCGCCATCTCCGTGAAGTCCGTCGGCAGGATCGCGAACCGGCGGATCGACTCCGGCCTGGACACCAGCTTGTTCGCCTCGTCCACCGCCCGCTGCAGAATCGCCCTCAACTCCGCGTCGGTCACGAGGAGTTCGGCGGGGACGGAGTGCTTGCCGTTCATCCGGCGCCAGTGGGTGACGCCGTCCATGTCCAGGGTGATCAGGGCGGAGACAAAGGGGCGGCGGTCGCCCAGGACCATGCACTGGGAGATCAGGGGGTGCGAGCGGAGCCAGTTCTCCAGGGGCGCCGGGGCGACGCTCTTGCCGCCCGCCGTGATCAGCAGCTCCTTCTTGCGGCCGGTGATGGTCAGATAGCCCTCGTCGTCCAGGGCGCCGATGTCCCCCGTCGGCAGCCAGCCGTCGGCCGCGGCCGGGACCACGCCGCCCGCGGCCGGGTCCCAGTAGCCGCGCAGCACCTGGTCGCCGGCGATGAGGATCTCGCCGTCGGCGGCGATGCGGATGCGGGTGCCGGGCACGGGCCAGCCGACCGTGCCCAGGCGGGGCTTGAGCGGGGGCGTGACGGTGGCCGCGCCCGTCGTCTCCGTGAGGCCGTAGCCCTCGTAGATCTCGATGCCCGCGCCGGTGTAGAAGGCGGCGAGGCGCCGGCCGAGCGGTGAGCCGCCGCAGATCGCGTACCGCACACGGCCGCCCATCGCGTTGCGGATACGGCGGTAGACCAGCGGGTCGTAGCAGGCGCGGGCCGTCTTGAGCGCCGCGCTGGGGCCCGACCCGGTCCCTGCCGCGCGGGCCTCCATCGCCTCGCCGTAGCGCTCGGCCACCGAGGCCGCGCGGTCGAAGGACGACACCCGGCCGCCCGTCTCGGCCTTGGCGCGCGCGGAGTTGAAGACCTTCTCCAGCATGTAGGGGATGGTCAGCAGGCACGTCGGGCGGAAGGCGGCCAGGTCCGGCAGCAGGTCCTCCGCCTTCAGGCTCGGCGCGTGGCCCAGCCGCACCCTGGCCCGCACACAGGCCACGGCCACCATCCGGCCGAAGACGTGCGACATGGGCAGGAAGAGCAGCACCGACGCCTCTTCGCTGGTCCTCGCCTTGAAGATCGGGTAGAGGAGCTCGATCGCGTTGTCCACCTCGGCGAAGAAGTTGCCGTGCGTCAGCGCGCAGCCCTTGGGGCGGCCGGTAGTGCCGGAGGTGTAGATGAGCGTCGCCAGGGTGTCCGGCACCAGCATGCCGCGCCGTACGCCGACCTCCCCGTCCGGCTGCTGCGCGCCCAGCTCACCCAGCCGCTCGACGTGGCCCTTGTCCATCACCCACATGTGGCGCAGATCGGGTACGCGGTCCAGCTCGGGGCCGAGCGCGGCGGCCTGGGCGGCGGTCTCGGTGACCAGCGCGACCGCGCCGGAGTCCTGGAGGATCCAGCGGGTCTGGAAGACGGAGGAGGTGGGGTAGACGGGGACCGTCACCAGCCCGGCCGCCCACGCGGCGAAGTCGAGGAGGGTCCACTCGTAGACCGTGCGCGCCATCACGGCGATCCGGTCGCCGGGCATCAACCCCTCGGCGATCAGCCCCTTCGCCACGTCCTGCACCTGCTCGGCGAACTGAGCCGCCGTCACCTCCGCCCATCTTCCGTCCGCGCCCTTGCGGCTGAGGACCACGGCATCCGGGGCCGCGGCCGCGTTGTCGAAGGGCAGGTCGGCGAGCGACCCATGGGTCACCGGGGGCGCGAACGGCGGTACGTACGCCTCCCGTACGACACCGTCCAGGCGCCGTGTCTCGGGCTGTACCAGGTGCGGTCCGGGAGCGTCGTCGTAGGCCGCCGAGGGGGCGAAGGAGGGAAGCGAAGTGGACACGGGCGGCTCCTGCGACGGGCTTGCAGCGACGTAACTGCTTGCTGCATGACGTACGTACCTCGCGCACCGTGGCGTTCACCTGCGGAGGCCTGCGGAAAGGGGTTACCGCTGGTTAGGCAGGCGATCGTACGGGTCCTGCGTGTGGGGGTTGTGCGGGTTCGGCGGTGGTCCGGAGCCGGGTATGTGCAACCTCGGGGGGTATGTGAGGGGCACTCAGCTTCGTCTCACCTGATCCTTACCTTCGCTCCAGAATCGCCGTCACGCCCTGCCCGCCGGCCGCGCAGACCGAGATCAGCCCGCGTCCCGAACCGCCCTTGTCCGCCAGCGACTTGGCCAGTGTGGCCACGATCCGCGCACCGGTCGCCGCGAAGGGGTGACCGGTCGCCAGGGACGAGCCCGTGACATTCAGCCGGGCCCGCTCCACCGGCTCCAGTCCCCGCTTCTCCCAGGCCGCGAGCGTGGCCAGCACCTGGGACGCGAAGGCCTCGTGGATCTCGATGAAGTCGAAGTCGGAGAAGGTGAGTCCGGCGCGCTCCAGCATGCGCGGCACCGCGTACGCCGGTGCCATCAGCAGCCCGTCCTCACCGTCCGCCACATCGCCGTGCACGAAGTCCACGGCCGCCGTCTCGTACGCGGTGAGGTAGGCCAGCGGCTCCAGCCCCCTGCGCGCCGCCCACTCCTCGCCGGCCAGCAGCACGACCGCCGCCCCGTCCGTCAGCGGCGTCGAATTGCCCGCCGTCATCGTCGGGTCGGGCCGGTCGAGGCCGAACACCGGTTTCAGCGCGGCGAGTTTCTCCGGGGTGGAGCCGGGGCGCAGGTTCTGGTCCCGCTCCAGGCCCCGGAAGGGCACGACCAGATCCTGGAAGAAGCCGCGTTCGTACGCCGCCGCCAGCCGCTGGTGACTTGTCGCCGCCAGTTCGTCCTGGGTCTCGCGGGAGATGTTCCAGGCGCGGGCCGTGACGGCGGCGTGCTCGCCCATGGAGAGCCCGGTGCGCGGCTCGGCGTTGCGCGGGATGTCGGGGACGAGGTGGGACGGCCGCACCCGGGTCAGCGCCTTGACCCGTTCGCCCAGCGACTTGGCGCGCCGCGCCTGAAGCAGGATGCGACGCAGCTCGTCGTTGACGCCGAGGGGCGCGTCGCTCGCCGTGTCCGCGCCGCCCGCGATGGCCGCCTCGGTCTGCCCGAGCGCGATCTTGTTGGCGGCGGCGATGACGGCCTGGAGGCCGGTGCCGCAGGCCTGCTGGATGTCGTACGCCGGTGTGCGCGCGTCCAGCTTCGAGCCGAGGACGGTCTCGCGGGCGAGATTGAAGTCACGGCTGTGCTTGAGGACGGCCCCGGCGACGAGCTCACCGACCGCCCCCGGATCGCCGAGCTCGTACCGCTCGACGAGGCCGTCGACCACGGCCGTGAGCATGTCCTGGTTGGAGGCGGTGGCGTACGGGCCGTCCGAGCGCGCGAACGGGACGCGGGTGCCGCCGATGATCGCCACGCGCCGGACCGCCGGCGCCAACAGGGAGCTCATCTCCACCCACTCCTCACGTCCACCTTGGGCTTACCTCGGGTAACCTTACTCCGGAGTCAGCACCGGAGCGCACTGGGAGTGGGACATGGCCGACCGCTATCTGAGCTTCACCGGCACAGGCCCCGGCCGCTTCCTCACCCGCCGCCTCGGGTTGCCCCAGCCCGCGGCGCTGAAACGATGGTCACCGCAGCGGCCCGCACTGCTGGGCGACCGCCTCCTCCTCACCGCCGGCAAGTCGGACCTCGACCTCGCCGGCACGGCCCTGGACCTGACGTCCTCCTCGGACAAGCCGACGGCCGTCGTCCTGGACGCCACCGGGGTCCGGGACGTCGAGACGCTCGCCGAGGTGCACGCCGCCCTCCACCCGGTCCTGCGGTCGGTCGCGCAGAGCGGCCGGGTCGTCGTCCTCGGCGCGCCCCTCGACCCCGCCGACCATCACCAGGCAGCCGCCCAGCAGGCCCTGGAGGGCTTCACACGCTCGCTCGGCAAGGAGATCGGGCACGGTCGCACGGTGAATCTCGTACGGCTCACCGACGCCCGCGCCGCGGATTCGACCCTGCGTTTCCTCCTCTCCCCCAAGTCGGCGTACGTCAGCGGACAGGTCGTCGAGGTGGGTCCGGCGCAGGGCACGGACGCCGCGCCCGACGACCCCGAGCACCCCCTGACCGGCCGCACCGCCCTGGTCACCGGCGCCGCGCGCGGCATCGGCGAGGCGGTCGCCGAGACGCTGGCCAGGGACGGGGCCCGGGTCGTCGTACTCGATGTGCCGCAGGCCGAACAGGACGCGCGGCGGGTGGCCGACCGGCTCGGCGGGACAGCCCTCACGCTCGACATCACCGACCCCGACGCGGGCGCCCGGATCGCGGACGCGCTGCCGGACGGGCTGGACGTCCTGGTGCACAACGCCGGGATCACCCGCGACCGGCGGCTCGTCAACATGCCGGCCGAGCGCTGGAGTTCGGTGCTCGACGTCAACCTCGCGAGCGTGCTGCGCACCACGGACGCGCTGCTGGCCGGCGGGACGCTGAGGCGGGGCGGCCGGATCGTGGCGACGGCGTCGATCGCGGGGCTGGCGGGGAACGCCGGTCAGACCAACTACGGCGCGAGCAAGGCGGGCGTCGTCGGTCTGGTCCGCTCGCTCGCACCGCGTGCGCTGGCCGAGCACGGGGTGACGGTCAACGCGGTCGCGCCCGGCTTCATCGAGACGAAGATGACCGCCGCGATCCCGCTGTTCATCCGGGAGGCGGGACGCCGGATGAACTCGCTCGCGCAGGGCGGACTGCCCGTCGATGTCGCCGAGACGACCGCCTGGCTGGCGGATCCGGGCTCAGGGGCCGTCAACGGCCAGGTCGTACGCGTATGCGGCCAGAGCCTGCTGGGGGCCTGATGGACCTCGTCCTCACCCGTACTCCTTCCCTGGTGCCCCTGCTCACCCGGGGCGCCCTGCTGTCCCCCTTCAAACGACCGGGCCTGGGCGCGGAGTTCCCGCGCACCCGGCTCGTGCTGCCGGGACTGCGCGTCGACCTCGCCCGGCTGGCCGGGTACGAGCGGGTGTGCGGGTTCCCCACCGGGGAGGACGCCCTGCCGGTGACGTATCCGCATGTGCTGGGCTTCCCGCTGGCGATGCGGCTGATGAGCGACCGGGACTTCCCGCTGCCGCTGCTCGGGCTCGTCCACACCTCGATCACCATCACCCAGCACCGGGCCATCGCGGCCACCGGGGAGTACGAACTCTCCGCGCGCGTGGCCGGGTTGGCACCGCACCGGCGCGGTACGGAGGCCGCCGTGATCACCGAGATGCGGGTCGGTGACGAGGTCGTATGGGAGTCGAGGAGCACGTATCTGACCCGGCATCGCACCCGGCACCAGGTTCCGGAGGCCGCGAAGGAGGAGCGCAAGCCGCTGCCCGAGGTCGCCGAGTGGCGCATCGCCGGCGATGTCGGCCGCCGTTACGGCGCAGTCTCCGGTGACCGCAACCCCATCCACCTGCACCCCTTCACCGCCCGGCTGTTCGGTTTTCCGCGTGCCATCGCGCACGGCATGTGGACGGTGGCCCGCTGCCTGGCCGCGCACGGGGTGCCCGAACGGGTCCGGGTGGCGGCGGAGTTCCGGGCGCCGGTGCTGCTGCCGGGGACGGTGACGTACGCGGCGGAGGGCGGCCGGTTCGAACTGCGGGGCGGGGCGGACCGGCTGCATCTGGCCGGGGAGGTCTATCCGCTCACCTCGTGAGCGGTGTCCGACTGCGTCCAGGGACTGCCGGCCATCAGGTTGCCCAGCCCGGCCCAGGCGAAGTTCATCAAGGTCGCCGCCGCCTGTCTCGCCGAGACGCCCGGTGTGGCGTTGGCCCAGGCGGCGAGCGACTCGGCGGCCCCCACCAGGGCCTCGGCGAGCCCGGCAACCTCGCTCTCGGGCAGGTCGGGGTCGCGATGGGCCTCCCGTGCCGCCGCGAGGATCAGCTGGGTCACGAACGCGACTATCTCCGCGCGCATCGCGGCGACGTCGGAGGCGAACGGCTCGCCATGGGTGCGGGCCTGGAGGTGCAGGACGGACCAGCCGTCCGGGTTCTGCGAGGTGTGCGCGAAGAACGCGCCCAGGCCCTCCCAGAGTTGGCGGTCGGCGGGCAGCTCACGCCGCACGCCCGCCCGTACCGCCGCGGTGAGAGCGGCGGCCTCCCGGCGTATGCAGGCGGTGAAGAGGTCTTCCTTCGAATTCAGGTACAGATACACCAACGGCTTGGACACACCCGCGAGTTCGGCGATCTCGTCCATCGACGCGGCCATGTACCCGCGCTGCCCGAAGGTCCGCACGGCGGCGTCCAGCATCTGCTGCTCACGGACGGCCCGCGGCATGCGCTTGGTCTTCACGGCACCCATGGGGCAAGAGTAGGCGACCCGTTCTCCGGAGCATTCGCCTTCGACGGGACGGACCTGGGCCGGGGCGCCGTAGGCCCCAAGGCTCTAGGAGGTCTGGCCCTGCGCCCTAGCCGTGTCGTCGGCCACGTCCTCCTGGCTGCGGTTCGCGTCCAGGTTGGCCTTCATACGGTCGACGCGCTGGACGATCCCGACGGAGGCGCGGTCGCGTTCCTTGCGCAGGACGACGAAGCTGATCGGGGCCGAGATCACCAGCGAGAGCAGGATGATCCACATGCCGTTGGAGTCGCCGAGGCCGCGCGGGGCGAGGCCGGAGTAGACGAGGCCCCAGACGACCACGAGGCAGCCCACGAAGATCCCGAGGCGCATCAGTGTGTAGCGGAGCATCTCAATCCACTCTTCCGATTCCAAAAAGGGCCACTGTCCAGTGAAGCACGGCGGACCACCGATCTTGCAGGGGGGTCGGTACGGGGTCAGTCGAGCGGGAGCAGCATGATCACGTCGTCCCGGTCCTCGCCCGGCGCGACCCGGATGGCGTCCGGGATCCGGCCGACCTCCTTGTAGCCGCAGGAGCCGTAGAAGCGCTCCAGGCCGAGGCCGCCCCGGCAGGTGAGCCGGATCGCGTCGATGCCGTCGAAGGTGCGGGCCGTCCGCTCGGCGGCCGACAGCAGGTCGCGGCCGTAGCCCCTGCCCTGGTGCCGGGGGTGCACCATCACCGTGTACAGCCACACCCAGTGCGCCATCAGACGGTGCGTGTTGAAGGTGAAGAACGCCGTCGCGGCCACCTCGCCCGCCTCGTCGAACCCGACCAGCAGCCGGCAGCGCCCCTCCACCATCGCCACGAAGTGCCGCACCAGCTCCGGGCGGATCTCCTCCCGTGTCACCGGCGGCACGAAGCCGACGGCTCCGCCGGTGTTGGAGACATCGGTCCACAGATCGAGGATGCCGTCGCGCAGGGTGGGGGTGACGGCGGGGTCGAGTGTGAAGGTAAGAGGCACAGCGTCATCGTATCCATTACGAAAGTGCTCGTGCCGCCACCTTCAGATCGGAGACCAGACCGCCGTACGCGGCCTTGCGGTCGTCGTCCTGGGCCCGCAGGACCGACGACGGATGCACCGTCGCCACCAGCTTCTCCGGCCGGCCGTGGATCTCGCGTTCCAGCAGGGTCCCGCGCACCTCACCGACCCGGAACGACGAGCCCAGCAGCGCCTTGCCCGCGCTCGCGCCGAGCAGCACGATCAGCTCCGGCTCCACGACGGCCAGCTCGGCCGCCAGCCACGGTCCGCACGCGGTCATCTCACGCAGCGACGGCGCCTTGTGGATCCGGCGCTTGCGGGGTTCGGCCCGGGTGAACTTGAAGTGCTTGACGGCGTTGGTGACGTACGCCTCGCCGGGGTCGATCCCGGCCTCCGCGAGGGCCCGGTCGAGCAGCTTGCCCGCGGGGCCGACGAACGGCTTCCCCTGGCGGTCCTCCTGGTCGCCGGGCTGCTCGCCGAGGAGCAGGACGCGGGCGTTCTTGTCACCGGCGCCGAACACGGTCTGAGTGGCGTCCCGGTGCAGGGGGCAGCCCCGGCAGTCGGCGGCGGCTCGGCGCAGGGCCGGCAGACCGCCCCGGTCGGGGACGAAGGGTTCGGCGGTGTAGGCGTCCTCGGGCGCTCGGGTGGTCACCATGCCGGACGGGTACCCCTGGTCGGCGGAAGTGTCCCAGCCGAAGGGGCGCGGGGCCGCCTCGATGTGCGGCCCCGCCTCGTGGGCGCCCGGCCCGCGGCCGAACTGCGACCTCAGACCCGCATCGGCTGGGGGGACTCGCGGCGCGCCGGCTCCGGGCCGTCGTACTCCCGGATGATCTCGTACCGCGTGTTCCGCTCCACCGGCCGGAAGCCCGCGTCCCGGATCAGGTCCAGCAGATCCTCGCGGGTCAGCTTGTTGGGCGTGCCGTAGTTGTCCGCGTCGTGGGTGATCTTGTACTCGACGACCGAGCCGTCCATGTCGTCCGCGCCGTGCTGCAGCGCAAGCTGCGCGGTCTGGACGCCGTGCATGACCCAGAAGACCTTGACGTGCGGGACGTTGTCGAAGAGGAGACGGGAGACGGCGAAGGTCTTGAGGGCCTCCGCGCCGGTCGCCATCTGGGTGCGCTCCTGAAGGCGGTTGCGGACCTTGCCGTCCTTCATGTCCACGAAGTCGTGCTGGTAGCGCAGCGGGATGAAGACCTGGAAACCGCCGGTCTCGTCCTGCAGCTCACGGAGCCTGAGCACATGGTCCACCCGGTGCCTCGGCTCCTCGATGTGGCCGTAGAGCATGGTGGAGGGCGTCTTGAGGCCCTTCTCGTGCGCCAGGCGGTGGATGCGGGACCAGTCCTCCCAGTGGGTGCGGTGGTCCACGATGTGCTGTCGGACCTCCCAGTCGAAGATCTCCGCGCCGCCGCCGGTGAGGGACTCCAGGCCGGCGTCGATGAGTTCGTCGAGGATCTCGGAGGCCGAGAGCCCGGAGATGGTCTCGAAGTGGTGGATCTCCGTCGCCGTGAAGGCCTTCAGCGAGACGTCCGGCAGGGCGGCCTTCAACTCCCGCAGCGAGCGCGGGTAGTACCGCCACGGGAGATTCGGGTGCAGGCCGTTGACGATGTGGAGCTCGGTGAGGTTCTCGCTCTCCATCGCCTTGGCGAGCTTGACGGCCTCCTCGATGCGCATCGTGTACGCGTCCTTCTCCCCCGGCTTGCGCTGGAAGGAGCAGTACGCGCAGGAGGCCGTACAGACGTTGGTCATGTTGAGGTGACGGTTGACGTTGAAGTGGACGACGTCGCCGTTCTTGCGCGTGCGCACCTCGTGCGCGAGGCCGCCGAGCCACGCCAGGTCGTCCGACTCGTACAGCGCGATGCCGTCCTCGCGGGACAGCCGCTCACCGGAGCGGACCTTCTCCTCCAGCTCGCGCTTGAGCCCGACGTCCATGCGTACACCTCTCTCAGCAGACTGCCTAAACCGTACTCCCCGCCCTTCGGGCCGGCGGGTGCCCCCATACGGCCCCGAGGCGGGCCTATGCCTCTTCCGGCAGCTCTCCGACGCGGTTCTCCCACTTGGTGGAGAGCACGATCGTCGTACGGGTCCGGGACACGCCCGTGGTTCCGCTGAGCCGCCGGATGATCTTCTCCAGGCCGTCCACGTCCGCCGCCCGCACCTTGAGCATGTACGAGTCGTCGCCCGCGATGAACCAGCAGTCCTCGATCTCGCCCAGGTCGCGCAGGCGGTTCGCCACGTCCTCGTGGTCGGTGGCGTCGGAGAGCGAGATGCCGATCAGCGCGGTGACGCCGAGCCCGAGCGAGGCGGAGTCGACGGTGGCGCGGTAGCCCGTGATGACGCCGGCCGCCTCCAGCCGGTTGATGCGGTCGGTGACGCTGGGGCCCGACAGGCCGACGAGGCGTCCCAGCTCCGCGTAGGAGGCCCGGCCGTTCTCCCTCAGGGCCTGGATGAGCTGCCTGTCCACCGCGTCCATGCGATTCGAAGCCTTCCGCTGAAGAGGTCTGACGTGATTGCTGAACTGATGCCTGCTGTGATGAGTTCCGCCGGTACCGCGTGATGCGGTGGCGTGCCGGTCAGGTGGCAGGGGCGCCGCCGCCCAGTTCGCCCTTCCAGCGGCGGTAGAGCCGGTGCTCGACGCCCGCCGCGTCGAGGACGCGTCCGGCGACGAAGTCCACCAGGTCCTGGATGTGTGTGGCGCCCGCGTAGAAGGCGGGCGAGGCGGGTACGACGGTCGCGCCCGCGTCGTCCAGTGTCACCAGGTGCCGCAGCGTCTGCCCGTTCAGAGGCGTCTCCCGTACGGCGACGACCAGCCCGCGCCCCTCCTTCAGGGTCACGCTCGCCGCCCGCTGCAACAGGTCCTTGGACAGCCCGAGCGCGACTCCGGCGACGCAGGCGGTGGAGGCGGGCACGATCAGCATGCCCTTCGTGGCGTACGACCCGGAGGACGGGCCGGCGGCGAGGTCCCCGGCGTTCCAGTACCGGACGCCGTCGATGTCCGCCTCGAAGGTCCCGGGCTTGCCGTCGGCACCCCGCGCGAGCCACTCCCCCAGGTCGTCCTGCCAGTGGGCGTCGCGGAAGGAGATCCCCGTCTCGTCGAGCAGGGTGAGCCGTGAGGCCCGGCTGACGACCAGGTCGACGCTCTCCCCGGCGGCGAGGAGCGCGCGCAGCACGGCGGCCGCGTATGGAGTGCCGGAAGCGCCGGACACCCCTACGATCCAAGGCGTACGCGCCGACTCTCCTGGCTTGACTGGGTTCACGACTCCGAGCCTATCCGGCGTGACGGGGTGGGAACCGACCAAGGGGGGCCGGGCGTTCCCAGAGGGGACGAAGTCGGGCGGGGGTTGCCATGCCGGGTACATCGGATGCGCGGGTCTTGTCGCGCGGTGAGCGCGCGTTGACGGCGGCCAAGCTGATGCTGGGCTGGGTGGCGCTGCTGTGGCTGCTGGAAGTGGCCGATGTGATCAGCGGGCACGCGCTGGACGGCTTCGGCATCGTCCCGCGCGAGCCGTCCGAGCTGGTGGACGTGGTCCCGGCCGCCTTCATCCATTTCGGGTTCGCCCATGTCGCCGCGAACAGCGTGCCGCTGCTGGTCCTGGGGTTTCTGGCCGCCCTCGGTGGCATACGCCGTTTCGCCGCTGTCTGCGCCCTGATCGTCGTCGCCGACGGCCTGGGCGTATGGCTGATATCCCCGCCCGGCACCAACACCGCGGGCGCCTCCGGCCTGATCTTCGGCCTCTTCGGCTTCCTCCTGGCCACCGGCTTGGTGGAGCGCCGCCCGCTCGGCATCCTGGTCGGCCTGCTGGTGGCGGCGATCTGGGGCGGCTCCATACTGGCGGGCCTGGCCCCGACCCAGTCGGGCGTGAGCTGGCAGGGGCATCTGGTGGGGCTGGTGGCGGGGGTGACGGCGGCGTTCCTGGTGCGGCGCCGGGTAACCGGGCCGGCACTTAGGGCCGGGGGCGCGTTTTAGGGTCGACGGGAAGGTTGGAGGTGGGGACGGTCAGCTTGCCGAGCGGGGAGTCGACGGTGAGGTCGGGACCGTAGGGGATGGTGTCGCGACCTCGGTAGCCGTCGGGGCCGGGGTTCCACAGGGTGACAGCGTGGCCCTTGAGGGGGTCGAGGATCAGGTAATTGGCGATACCTCGGGAGGCGTACCAGCGAGGCTTCACCTCGTAGTCGCGGCGGATGCTGCCCTGAGACACCACTTCGACGACCAGCTCGATCAGATCGGGCGGATACGCACCCTCGTTTTTCGCTACCTCCGCGGCCGGGATGACAGCCAGGTCAGGACAGAACTCATTGTCCTCGTCGAATGGGAATGCAACGTCACTGGCGAAGCCCCACTCCGCGCCGACCTGCGCCTCAAGAACGTTCCAGACCAAACGAATGGTCTGCGCGTGGTGAGGCTTGACCGGACTCGTCATGATGTTGCCCTCGACAATCTCCATCCGATAGCCGGGGAACATGTCCTCGAACCGGCTGAGCTGCGAGTGCAGGCGGTCGATGTCCGAGACGGTCATGGCAGCCTCCCTTGGTCCTGCACCCGATGGTAGGACGCACGCTAGTCATACGCTCAGGCCCCGAACCAAGAGGTCAAGCAACGCACACACGAACAGGGCAATCCCGATGAACCCGTTGACGCTGAAGAACGCCCTGTTGAGGCGGGACAGGTCGTGGGGGCGGACGATGGAGTGCTCGTAGACGAACGCGGCGGCCACGATCAGCAGGCCCAGCCAGAAGAAGGCCCCCGCGCCGGTGGTGAGGGCGTACCAGACGAAGAGGGCCGTGGTGAGCGTGTGGCAGACGCGGGCGCCCCAGATCGCCGCCGGGATGCCGAAGCGGGCCGGGACCGACAGGACGCCGATCTCGCGGTCGGTCTCGACGTCCTGGCAG
Organism: Streptomyces sp. NPDC111802; assembly: GCF_055634335.1. Lineage (NCBI taxonomy): Bacteria > Bacillati > Actinomycetota > Actinomycetes > Kitasatosporales > Streptomycetaceae > Streptomyces > Streptomyces sp. NPDC111802. The sequence goes on from NZ_JBVKCZ010000023.1 coordinate 98,874, forward strand.
GCGTAGATCAGGTCGAAGCCGCCGATCCAGATGCCCACGGCGAGGCCCAGGATCACCGCGTCCCAGGACCAGGAGCCGGTGACGGCCAGCCAGCCGCCGACCGGGCCCATCGCCTGGGCGAGGCCGAGGATGGCCTGGGGGAAGTTGGTGAAGCGTTTGCCGTAGGGGTAGACCACCATCGGGATCACCGCGATGGGGGCCAGGGCCAGGCACAGGGGGTTCAGCAGGGCCGCCGAGCCCAGGAAGATCACCAGGGCGATCAGGGCGCCCGTCCAGGCGTGCCGGACCGACATCGCGCCGGTCACCAGCTCGCGGTGCGCGGTGCGCGGGTTCCGCGCGTCGATCTCGCGGTCGATGATCCGGTTGACCGCCATGGCGAAGGTCCGCAGGCCCACCATGCAGACGGTGACCAGCAGCAGCCGGCCCCAGTGGATGTTCCTGTCCCACTGGAACATGGCCGTCAGCGCGGCGATGTACGCGAAGGGCAGCGCGAACACCGAGTGCTCGATCATGACGAGGCGCAGGAACGCCTTCGTCCGTCCTGGCTGCGGAATCGCGGCGGAAGCGCTGCTCACAGGCCGTACTCCTTCCAGCGGCGGTCGACCTTCGCCGCCGTCTCGGGGTCGGACTCCACCATGTCGGGCCAGCCGCCGTCGCGCGTGTAGCCCTCCTCGGGCCACTTCTTCGTCGCGTCGATCCCCGCCTTGCCGCCCCAGAACTGCTGGTAGGAGGCGTGGTCGAGATGGTCGACGGGGCCTTCTACGACGGAGAGGTCACGGGCGTAGTCCGTGTTGCCGAGCGCACGCCAGGCGACCTCGTGCAGATCGTGCACATCGCAGTCGGAGTCGACGACCACGATCAGCTTGGTCAGGGACATCATGTGGGCGCCCCAGATCGCGTGCATCACCTTCTGGGCGTGCTTGGGATACTTCTTGTCGATCGAGACGATCGCACAGTTGTGGAAACCGCCGGACTCCGGCAGGTGGTAGTCCACGATGTCCGGGACGATGATCTTCAGCAGGGGGAGGAAGAAGCGTTCCGTCGCACGGCCCAGGGGTCCGTCCTCCGTCGGAGGCCGGCCTACGACGATCGACTGGAGCAGGGGTCGGCGGCGCATCGTCACGCAGTCGATCCTCAGGGCGGGGAACGGCTCCTGCGGGGTGTAGAAGCCGGTGTGGTCACCGAAGGGACCTTCCGGCAGCATCTCGCCGGGCTCCAGCCACCCCTCCAGCACGACCTCCGCCTGCGCCGGCACCTGCAACGGCACCGTCTTGCAGTCCACCATCTCGATCCGCTTGCCCGAGACGAAGCCCGCGAACAGGTACTCGTCGATGTCGCCGGGCAGCGGGGCGGTGGAGGCGTAGGTCACCGCGGGCGGGCACCCGAAGGCGATGGCCACCGGCAGCCGCTCCCCTCTCCGCGCCGCCACCTGGTAGTGGTTCCGGCTGTCCTTGTGGATCTGCCAGTGCATGCCGATGGTGCGCCTGTCGTGGCGCTGGAGGCGGTACAGCCCCAGGTTCCGTACGCCGGACTCCGGGTCCTTGGTGTGCGTGAGCCCGAGGTTGAAGAAGGAGCCGCCGTCCTTGGGCCAGGTGAAGAGGGCGGGCAGCTGGTCGAGGTCGACGTCGTCGCCCGTGAGCACGACCTCCTGGACGGGTCCGTCCTTGACCTTCTTCGGCGGCACGTGCGTCATCGCGCCGAGCTTCCCGAACGCCTCGCGCACCCCGACGAACCCGTGCGGCAGTTCCGGCTTGAGCAGCCCGCCGATCCGGTCGGAGATCTCGCCGTACGACTTCAGGCCCAGGGCCTTGAGCAGCCGTCGGTCCGTGCCGAAGACGTTCATCGCGAGGGGCATCGACGACCCCTTCACGTTCTCGAAGAGCAGCGCGGGACCGCCGGACTTCTGCACCCGGTCGACGATCTCCCCGACCTCCAGATACGGATCGACCTCTGCCTTGACGCGCTTGAGGTCGCCCTCGCGCTCCAGTGCCCTGAGCAGGGAACGAAGATCGTCGTAAGCCATGGGGTCAAGTATCCCCGAGCGGCTACCCTGGCCCTGAACCCGGGGGCCGCGCCCCCGGCCCGACAACCGTTTCGCTGGAGAGGGCCCATGCTCCGGGTGCTGATGTTCCTCGTGCCACTGGCGCTGAGCGTGTACGCGTTCATCGACTGCATCAGCACGAAGGAGGACGACATCCGCCATATGCCCAAGCCGCTGTGGGCGATCCTCGTCCTGGTGTTCCCGCTGGTCGGCTCGATCTCCTGGCTGATCGCGGGCAAGAAGCGCAGCCCGGCCGCCGACGGCTGGTCCGGCGTACGCGACCGCCGGCGTCAGCAGTGGCTCGCGCCCGACGACAATCCCGAGTTCCTCAAGTCCCTGGGCGAGGACGACAAGTCGCTGGACGAGGACGACGACAAGAAGAAGCGCGACGAGCCCTGACGGGGCGAGCCGGGCGGCCGTTGCCCTCGCCCTCGCCCCACAGGAGAGTGAGGGCATGGATCAGTCAGAGGCACGGCGGTGGCTCGGCACCGCCCTCGCGGAGGCCCGTGCCGGGCTCGCCGAGGGCGGGATTCCGATCGGTGCCGCGCTGTACGGGGCCGACGGGGCGCCGCTCGGGCGGGGCCACAACCGGCGGGTGCAGGACGGGGACCCCTCCATGCACGCGGAGACGGCCGCGTTCCGGGCGGCGGGCCGACAGCGGTCGTACCGCGGAACGACCATGGTGACCACCCTCTCCCCGTGCTGGTACTGCTCCGGCCTGGTCCGGCAGTTCGGTATCTCCCGGGTGGTGATCGGCGAGGCGGTCACCTTCCACGGCGGGCACGACTGGCTGACCGAACACGGCGTGGAGATCGTGCTGCTCGACGATCCCGAGTGCATCGGGCTGATGCGCGACTTCACCCGCCACCATCCCGACCTGTGGAACGAGGACATCGGTGACTGACCACCCCGGTAACCCCGGTACCCCCGGCGACGCCCGGAACCCCCGCATCCCCACGATCGACCTCCGGCCCTGGCTGAACGGCGACGCCGAGGCCCGCACCGCCATCGCCCGTGCCGTCGACGAGGCCCTGAAGACCGCCGGATTCCTGCTGGTCACCGGGCACGGCGTGGAGCCGTCCCTGCGCGGGCGCATCCGCGCCGCCGCCCGCGCCTTCTTCACGCTCCCCGACGAGGCCAAGCAGGCGTACGAGGTGAAGGTCGGCGGACGCGGCTGGCTCGGACCGGGCGCGGAGGCCAACGGGTACTCCGAGGGCACCGAGACCCCGCCGGACCTGAAGGAGTCGCTGTCCTTCGCGACGCACGAGCCCTTCGAGGACCCGGTGATCAACGCCGAGTGGTACGCGCCGAACGTCTGGCCGGCCCAGGTGCCCGAACTGCGGCCGCTGTGCGAGGAGTACCTCGCGCGGATGGGTGAGCTGGAGAACCGGCTGCTGTGCCTGCTGGGCGAGGCCCTCGGCCTCGAACCCGACTTCTTCACCCGGCACATGGACCACCCGACGTACGGCTTCAACATCAACTGGTATCCGGGCCGTGAGGTGGTCGGTGAGCCGGAGCCGGGCCAGTTCCGCATCGGCCCGCACACCGACTTCGGCACCGTGACCATCCTCGACCGGCAGGAGGGGAAGGGCGGGTTGCAGGTCTACACGGACCCCGCGGACGGAGGTGTCGGCTGGGAGGACGCGCCGTACGACCCGGCGGCGTTCACCATCAACATCGGTGATCTGATGGCCCGTTGGACCGGGGACCGGTGGCGTTCGGGGCGGCACCGGGTGCTGCCGCCGCCCGCGGACGCGCCCGCCGAGGAGCTGATGTCCCTCGTCTACTTCGGGGAGTGCACGCCCGGCACGCTCGTGGAGTCCGTGCCCGCGCCGGTGGGGCGGGTGGCGTACGAGCCGGTCGACTCACATGTGTATCTGCGGGCGAAGCTGGACTCGATCACGGTCGACTGAGCCCTGCTCACCGCCGCCGGACCGAACCGTTTCTGAGAAAGGGTTGCCTCGTTGGGCGGGATACCACCCTTTCGGGTGTGTCCCGTGCCGCGAATGGAGCCGCCTGTGCGAACGACTGACATCCAGCGCTGCGAGGTCCGACCCGGACGACTCGTCGAGTGGACGTTCAGTCCGGCGAGCATCGCGACGGCGAAAGACCTGCCGGAGGACTCACGGCCGCCGGCGTACATCCAGGAGTCACACATCAGGACCGCCCGGTCCGTACGCGAGGGCGGCCTGTTCGTGCCGACCTGGCTCGGTACCGCCTTCGACCTCCCGGGCCGGGCCGACCTCGACGCGCTGCAGGAGGCACTGCGCGGCTGGACGCTCAGGCACGAGACGCTGCGCAGCGGCTTCCGCTGGTCCGGCGAGAGCGGCGACGAGATGCGCCGGTTCACGCTCGACGCCGACGCCGTCTCCCTGCACCGCACCGAGGTCGGCGACTTCACCGACCCCGCGGAACTGGTCCGGCACCTCCAGGACCGCTTCGACGCCACGGCGGACGCGCTGCACTGGCCCAACCTCATCTACACGGCCGTCGTCCGGGACGACTCCACCAGCGTGTACATGGCCTTCGACCACAGCAACGTCGACGCCCACTCCATCCACCGCATCCCGGCCGAGATCCACGAGCTCTACACGGCGCACCTCGCGGGCGGGGTGCCGGAGTCGGCGCCGGCCGGCAGTTATGTCGACTTCTGCGAGATCGAGCGGACGGACGCCGACCGGATCGACGACAGCCACGAGATCGTCGCCCGCTGGCGGGAGTTCATCGACCGCTGCGACGGCAGGTTGCCGGCCTTCCCCGTCGATCTCGGCCTGGATCCGGGCGCCGGGCTGCCCACCCAGAAACTCCTGCGCGAGGAGCTCACCGGCCCGGACACCGCCGCCGCGTTCGAGGCGTACTGCCGCCCGTACGGCGGCAGCTCCGTCGGCGTCCTGGCCGCCACCGCGCTCATCGTCCACGAGATCGGCGGCCGGCCCGTCTACCGCACCGTCGTGCCCTTCCACACCCGGGTGAAGTCCCGTTGGTCCGACTCCGTGGGCTGGTACGTCGGCGGCGCGCCCATCGAGATCCCCATGGAGCAGGCGTACGACTTCCCCAGCGCCCTGCGCACGGTACGCGCCGCGCTGCACGCCAACCGGCATCTGGCCCGCATGCCGCTCGCCCGGGTGCTCCAGCTGCTCGGCACCGACTTCCGCCCCACCTCGCCCGACCTGTACTCGATCGTCTCCTTCGTCGACACCCGGGGCGTCCCCGGCTCCGGGCGCTGGGCCGAGCAGAAGGCGTACGGGCTGATCAGGGTGTCGTACGGCGACCAGGTGTGCGCCTGGGTCACCCGGCTGCACGAGGGCCTGTGGTTCGCCGGCCGCTACCCGGACACCGACGTGGCGCAGAAGAACATGCGGCTGTATGTGGAGCGGCTGCGGGACGTCATCGCCTCGACCGTCCGGTAGATCGAGGGGTGGCCCTCAGACCGAGGGGTGGCCTCAGGAGCCGCCCCCCAGCACCTCGATCAGCCGCTCGAAGCGAGCCCGCCAGCGCTGCTCCGTCTCCCCCTCGCCCTGGAACTCGTGGGTGAAGCGGAGCGCGGCGCCGTTGTCGCCGTCCCGTTCCAGATGGAACCGGATCCGGCCGCCCTCCACCGTGTACTCCGCGACCCGGTCCACGTCCCAGGCGGTGAGCCGTCCGCTGCCGAACTCGCGCAGGTCGACCGCGCCGCCCAGGTGCGGTTCGAGGACATCGACCGGCGTGCACCAGGACGCGAGGCCGTCCTCGGTCGCGAGGTACGGCCAGACCGCCGCCATGGGCCGGGGAAGCCGCACGAGGAAGTGCAGGATGTGCGTGTTCCCGTGGGTCTGGCTGATGCCCTGCTCTATGGAACCGGTCATGACACCAGCCTGACCCCGCAGGGGACGAAGTGCACCCCTTACGGGCGCTGACCTGCACGATCGACGACGGCCCGCTCGAGGATCACCGCGTCGCACGACGACCTGCGGGACTTACACCCCGGCGTACGAGTGCTTGCCGGAGACGAAGATGTTGACGCCGTAGTAGTTGAACAGCCAGCAGCCGAAGGCGATCAGGGCCAGGTAGGCGGCCTTGCGGCCCTTCCAGCCTGCCGTGGCGCGGGCGTGCAGGTAGCAGGCGTAGGCGATCCAGGTGATGAAGGACCAGGTCTCCTTGGGGTCCCAGCCCCAGTAGCGGCCCCAGGCGTCGCCCGCCCAGATGGCGCCCGCGATGATCGTGAACGTCCACAGCGGGAAGACGGCGGCGTTGACGCGGTAGGAGAACTTGTCCAGGGACGCCGCGGCGGGCAGCCGGTCTAGGACCGAGTTCGCGAAGCGGCCCGGGGTGCCGCCGCTCGCCAGCTTGTTCTCGTACGAGTCCTTGAAGAGGTACAGCAGCGTGGAGACGGCGCCGACGTAGAACACCGCGCCGCAGAAGATCGCTGTGGAGACGTGGATGTACAGCCAGTACGAGTGAAGGGCGGGAACCAACTGGTCGCTGGCGGTGTACAGGACAGTGACGGCGAGGCCGAGATCGAGCAGGACCGTGGTGATCAGGAACAGCCCGAGCCAGCGCACGTTCTTCTTCAGCGCCAGCAGCGCCAGGTACACACCGACGGCGACCGTGGAGAAGGTGATGTTGAACTCGTACATGTTGCCCCACGGCGCCCGCTGCACCGACAGGGCCCGCGTGAGCACGCCGCCGAACTCGATGAGGAAGGCCAGCACGGTGAGGGAGATGGCGATACGCCCGTAGAGATCGCCCTGCTCGTCGCCCCCGTGCGCCCCGGGCCCGTCCGGCACGTCCCGCTGCCCGGCCGTCGACCGCACGACGACCTTCGGCCGCTCCAGTACGGCGGTGGAGCCGCCCTTGTTCACGGTGACGGCGGGCGCGGCGGCCTTGCCGGCCTTCGCCGGGGTGAGCGCGGCGGCCGTACGGCCGACCTTGCTGCGGCTGCCGAGGAGCCATTCGGCGATGTACGCGAAGAAGGCCAGGGTGTAGACGGCCATCGACGAGTAGATCAGCGTGTTGCTGATGTTCGCCAGGTTTTCGTTGGTGGCGGCGGCCAGCTCGGTCGCGGCGGCGAGAGTCACTTGGTGTCAGCCCCTTCGGCGGGTGCGACTTGGGGGTCGGGGGAAGCTTCGGAATGGGCGGGGTCGTCGGCGGCGTCGGGCGCGCCCGGCGCCTTCTCGTACAGGATCCCGGCCAGGTCGCCGAGTTCCTCGGGCACCTTGGCGGACTCGCTGCGGCCGAGGCCGGCCATCTCGACGACCGTGACGCCGTCGGTGCCGGTGGTGGCCCGCACCCAGACGCGGCGGCGCTGGATGAACAGGGAGGCGGCGAGGCCGAAGATCGCGGCGAGGGCACCGGCGAGCGCCCAGCCGCTGCCGGGCTGGCGGGCGACCTGGAAGCCGGCCCACTCCTTGATCTCCTTCTCGAAGGTGACCGTGCCTGCGCCGTTCGGGAGCTTCATGCTCTCGCCGGGCTTCAGGTTCTCCCTGACCTGCGCGCCCTTGGCGTCCTTGAACCCCTTCAGGTTCTTCTTGTTCAGCTGGTACACGCTCTGCGGGATACCGGCGTCGACACCGAGGTCGCCGTGGTACGCCTCCAGGTTCAGCACCGGGTTCAGCAGCGCGGGGAACTGCGAGGCCAGCTCGTTGCCCTTGACATAGCTGGGCAGGAAGAAGGCCTGGAAACCGAGCTGCTCCCGCTGGCCCTGGGCGTTGCGGTAGCCGTCCATGACCTTGATCGCACCGGTGGAGGTGACATTGCCGTCGAGGGGAAGGAGGGGCACGGCGTCGTGGTAGACGACGTCGCCCTTGCCGTCGCGGATCGTGATGACGGGGGCGTAGCCGTGGCTGACGAGGTAGACCTTCGAGTCGCCGGTCTCCAGCGGCTCGTTGACCTTGACGGTGGTCTTCTTGTCCTTGCCGTCGGCGCCCACGCTGTAGTCGAGGTCGGCCTCGTAGGTGCGCGGGGTGCCGCGGTTCGGGCCGGTCGCCTCGTAGGTGCCCTTGAAGTCCTTCAGGGTGAAGCTGAAGGGATCGAGGTCGTCCTGGGTGAAGAGGCTGCCGGACTTGAAGTCGTCGTACTGGGTGAGGGTGTTGGAGAAGCCGCCGCCCTCGATGACCAGCTTGTTGCCCTCGGACTTGAACAGCTGGCCCCAGGCGAAGGCGATCAGCATCACGATCAGCGCGATGTGGAAGGCGAGGTTGCCGACCTCGCGCAGATAGCCCTTCTCCGCGGCGATGGCGTCACCGGTGAGATCGGCGCGGAAGCGGCGCTTCTTCAGCAGGGCGAGCGCGGCCTCGCGAACCTGCTCGGGCCCGGCCTCGGTGCGCCAGGTGGTGTAGGCGGGCAGCCGGGTCAGGCGCCTCGGGGCGGCCGGCGGACGGCCGCGCAGCTGGCCGACGAACTGCCAGGTGCGCGGGATGATGCAGCCGACGAGGGAGATGAACAGCAGGATGTAGATCGCGGAGAACCACACCGAGCTGTAGACGTTGAAGAGGCCGAGCTTGTCGTAGATCGGCGCGAGCGTCTCGTGCGCCTTGCGGAACGCGGCGACCTTGGTCTCGTCAATGCCCGTCTGCGGAATGAGCGAGCCGGGGATCGCGCCGAGCGACAGCAGCAGGAGCAGCAGCAGCGCGACCCGCATGGAGGTGAGCTGCCGCCAGAACCAGCGGGCCCAGCCGATCACACCGAGCGAGGGCAGGTTGGGGGCGTCCTCGACGGGGGCGGTGGAGAGCTGGGAACCGGCGGCGCCCAGGTCCTGACCCTGGTCCTGGCCCTCGGGGGCGGCCGGAGCGGCCTTGTCGGTCGTGTTGCTCATCGATCAGATCCCCACAGTGAAGCCGTTGGACCAGACCTGCATCTCCTGCACGATGCGGTCCCAGGCGCCGGTCAGCAGCAGCACACCGGTCACGATCATCATGGTGCCGCCGATCCGCATGACCCAGACGTAGTGGCGCTTGACCCAGGCGAAGGCACCGAGCGCCTTGCGGAAGGCTACGGCAGCGAGCACGAAGGGGGCGCCGAGGCCGAGGCAGTAGGCGACGGTGAGCAGGGCGCCGCGGCCCGCGCTGCCCTGGTTGGCCGCGAGGATCGTCACGGAGGAGAGCGTGGGTCCGAGACAGGGCGTCCAGCCGATGCCGAAGAGGGCGCCGAGCAGCGGGGCGCCGACGAGCCCGGTGGCCGGCTTGGTGTGGAAGCGGAACTCCCGCTGGGTGAGCCAGGGCATCAGGCCCATGAAGAACAGGCCCATGAGAATCAGCAGGACGCCGAGGACCTTCGTCAGAACGTCCTTGTTCTCCTGGAGATTCGCGCCCCAGTAGCCGAACAGCGCCCCGCCGGAGACGAACACGGCGGTGAAACCGAGCACGAACAGCGACGCCCCCGCGACCATCCGGCCACGCCGGGCGTCGGCCAGATCGGTGCCGCTGACCCCGGTGACATAGGACAGATAACCGGGCACGAGCGGCAGGACGCACGGGGAGAAGAAGGAGACGAGGCCGGCGAGCACGGCGATCGGCAGCGCGAGCAGCAGGGCGCCGCTCATGACGGTGCCGTTGAGGCTCGCGCCCTCGGCGAGCGTGGACAGTGCGCTCACGTCACTTCTCCGCGAGGACGGGCTTGATCATGCCGCGCAGCTTGTCCTCGCTGAGGGGTTGCAGCGCACGCGCGGCGATCTTGCCGTCCCGGTCGATGACGAGCGTGGACGGGATCGCCTGCGGGTTGAGCGTGCCCTTCCCGAAGCGGAGCATCTGCTTGCCCGTGGGGTCGTACAGGCTCGGGTAGGTGACCCCGTACTCCTTCTCGAAGGCCTTCGCGGGGGTGGTGCTGGTGTCCCGGGTGTTGATGCCGACGAACTCGACACCCTGGCCCTTGACGTCCTCGTAGACGGTCTGGAAGTTCTTCGCCTCGGCCCGGCAGGGCGGGCACCACGATCCCCATACGTTGATGACGAGGACCTTGCCCTTGTAGTCGGCGGTGCTGAGCTGCTTGCCGTCGATGGTCTCGCCGGACAGCACCGGCGAGGCGGCGCGCTTGCCCTGGGCGACGGTGTCGACACCGTCGTTGCCGGCGACGAAGTTGGTGTCCCCGCCGCCACCGGACGTACCACCCGAACTGCACGCGGACAGAGCCAGCGCGGCGGCAGCGGCGCTGGTGACGGCGAGCAGGGCGGTACGGCTACGGGCGCGACGGGCGGCACTCATGTGAAAAGTTTCGCATGTCCGTTCCGGGGATCTTGCGCACCCCCCTGCCGGACGTAAACCCGCATTTCAGGCGGCGTTTTGGGTGCCCTCGGAAGAACCGCTGGAGGAAGCACTGGAGGAACCGCTGGGGGAACCGGTGGAGGTGCTCGTGGAGCCGCCCTTCATGAAGGCGTGCCAGCCGCCGACGGGCTCCTGCCCGACCTCCAGCGTGCGCAACTTGTCCAGAACGTCCGGCTTCTGTACGTCCATCCAGTCCACGAACTGCCGGAAGGAGACGAGCCGGATGTCGGCACCCTTCTCCTTCTCCCGCGCGATGTGCTTGAGGGACTCCTCGACGGCGTCCATGTATATGCCGCCGTTCCACTGCTCGAAGTGGTTGCCTATGAAGAAGGGCGCACGGTTAGTCTCGTATGCCCGCTTGAACCCCTGGATGTACGCCTGTGCCGACTGCTCGCGCCAGCCCGGGTAGTTGTGGCTGGGAGCGTTCGTGGAGTTGACCGACTGGTTGGCGAGCATGTTGTAGTCCATGGAAAGGACCTCGAACGAACGCCCGGGGAAAGGTATCTGCTGCAACGGCAGATCCCACAGCCCCTGCTTCTTCCGCGGCCACACCTGACGGCCGCCCGGCGAGGAGGCGTCGTAACGCCAGCCCAGCTCACGGGCCACGGGAAGCAGGTTGTCCTGGCCGAGGAGACAGGGCGTGCGACCGCCCACGAGCTCCTTGTCGTAGTCGAAGGGGAGCGAGGGCAGATCGGTCCACCCGGAGTTCGTCCGCCACTCCTTCACGAAGGACTTGGCCTGATCGATCTCGCTGCGCCACTGCTGCGGGGTCCAGTTGCCGACGGTGCCGCTGCCCGCGCAGAAGTGGCCGTTGAAGTGGGTGCCTATCTCATGGCCGTCGAGCCAGGCCTGACGGACGTTCTTCAGCGTCGCCTTGATGTGGTCGTCGGTGAGGTAGCCGATGTCGGACGCGCCGCGCGGGTTGTTCGGCGGGTCGTAGAGCCGCTTCTTCGACTCGGGGAGCAGATACAGCCCCGAGAGGAAGAAGGTCATGTGGGCCTCATGCTCCTTGGCCAGGTCGAGGAAGCGCGGGAAGAGGCCGTTGCCGACCTCGCCGGCACCGTCCCAGGAGAACACGACGAACTGCGGGGGCTCCTGACCCGGCTCCAGCGGCTCGGGCCTGCCGGGCTGGCCCGGCTGCTTGCCGGTGTAGGAGGTGGAGCCGTCGCCTATGGGGCGGGCGCGGTCGGCCTGGGCGCCGGGCTGGTTGTCCTTGCCGCCGCTGGAACCTCCGGAGTGGTTCGACTCGTCTGACGACGTGAGCGTGCCGCATCCCGCGAGCCCTAGGCCGGCGGCCGCTCCGGCACCGAGTCCGATGACTCCCCTTCGGCTGAAGTTGCGCATTGCTGCCCCGTCCGTCGTGCTTGCTCTGGTGGTCACCCACTCAGAGGGCACGACGAACGGGGAGGTTCCTCCAGATCACGGAGGATTCGCAACAAATGTCACAAACGCGTCTTAGGCTCCGAAGGCCTTGCTCTTCCCCTGGACCGGCCTGGCACCGGCACGCAGGTGCGCGGGCACGAGATCGATGGCGGGCTCGCTGTAGCCGACGGACACGATCCTGTCGCCCTGGTACGTGAAGCTCGTCAGGGACGCGAGCGTGCACTGCCGCTTGCGCGGGTCGTGCCACAGCCGCCGCTTCTCGACGTGGGAGCGGACGATCCAGATCGGCAGCTGATGGCTGACCAGCACGGCCTCGTGCCCACGCGCCGCGTCCTTGGCGGCGCCCAGCGCACCCATCATCCGGATGACCTGGTCGGCGTACGGCTCACCCCAGGACGGCTTGAACGGGTTGACGAGGTGCTTCCAGTTCTCCGGCTTCTTCAGGGCCCCGTCCCCCACGCCGAAGGTCTTGCCCTGGAAGACGTTGTCGGCCTCGATGAGCCGGGCGTCGGTCGCGAGGTCCAGCCCGTGCGCCTTGGCGATCGGCGTGGCGGTCTCCTGCGCGCGCTCCAGCGGGGAGGCGCCGACGTAGGTGACGTCACGGGAGGCGAGATGCTCGGCGACCCGGTCCGCCATCTGCCGCCCGAGGTCGGACAGGTGGTACCCCGCGAGACGGCCGTAGAGGATCCCGTCCGGGTTGGCGACCTCGCCGTGCCGCATGAGGTGGACGACGGTGATGTCGCCGTCGCTCTGGTGGATGTCGTCGTTCTCGTGGATGCCGTCGTCCTTGTGGATGTCGTCGCTCATGCCGCCGTGGCCTCCGCCGCCGCTCGGGCCGCCGCCGGGAGGGCGTCGGCGATGCGCTGGACGGCCTGCTCGTCGTGGGCCGTGGACACGAACCAGGACTCGAAGGAGGAGGGCGGCAGATAGACGCCCTGGGCCAGCATCGAGTGGAAGAAGGCGGTGAAGCGGAAGGACTCCTGCCGCTTGGCGTCCTCGTAGTTGCGGACCTCACGGTCCGTGAAGAAGACCGAGAACATGTTGGAGGCGTTCTGCAGCCGGTGCGCGACGCCCTCCTTGGTGAGGGCCTCGGTGACGAGGGACTGGATGGTCGCCGACACCGAGTCGACCTTCTCGTACGCCGCCTCGTCGAGGAGCCGCAGCTGGGCGAGGCCGGCGGCGGTGGCGACCGGGTTACCGGAGAGGGTGCCGGCCTGGTACACCGGCCCGGCGGGCGCGAGGTGGGCCATGACGTCGGCACGGCCACCGAAGGCGGCGGCGGGGAAACCGCCCCCCATCACCTTCCCGAAGGTCATGAGGTCGGGCTTGACCCCGTCGATGCCGTACCACCCGGCGCGACTGGTCCTGAATCCCGTCATGACCTCGTCGGAGATGAAGAGGGCGCCGTTCTTGCGGCAGGCGTCCTTGAGCCCCTCGTTGAAGCCGGGCAGCGGCGGGACGACGCCCATGTTGCCGGGCGAGGCCTCGGTGATGACGCAGGCGATCTCGCCGGGGTAGCGGTGGAAGGCCTCGTGCACGGATTCGAGGTCGTTGTACGGCAGGACGATGGTGTCGCCTGCTTGCGCGCCGGTGACGCCGGGCGTGTCGGGGAGGGCGAAGGTGGCGACGCCGGACCCGGCGGCGGCGAGCAGCGAGTCGACATGGCCGTGATAACACCCGGCGAACTTGATCACCTTGGACCGCTGGGTGAACCCGCGGGCGAGCCGGATGGCGGACATCGTGGCCTCGGTGCCGCTGGAGACCAGCCGCACCTGCTCCAGCGGCCCGATCCGGTCGACCATCTCCTCGGCGAGGGCGACCTCGCCCTCACCGGGCGTACCGAAGGACGTACCGCGCGATACGGCGTCCTGGACGGCGGCGATCACGTCCGGGTGGGAGTGCCCGAGGATCATGGGTCCCCAGGAGCAGACCAGGTCGACGTACTCCCGCCCGTCGGCGTCGGTCAGGTACGGACCGGTACCGGACACCATGAACCGGGGCGTACCGCCCACGGCACGGAAGGCGCGCACCGGGGAGTTCACGCCGCCCGGCGTGACGGCGGCCGCACGGTCGAACAGAGCCTGCGAGGCAGGCGCATCGTATGGATAGGGCGTTCCTGAAGAGGGCGCTTCGCTCATGACCTGCGACTACTCCGACCTTCTCTGACCTACTCCGATGATCTCGGACTCCGGTTGCCAGTGACCTCCTCAGGGTAGGCCAGGGGACGGTGTCGACAGCGGGCCACTACTGCCTGCCCGCTACCACCCCGCCGGCCCGTCACCTCACCCCCTCCCCTCCCGCCGTCACCCCCGGTCACCCCGTCACCCCCGTCACCCCCGCGCGATCTGCGAGACTGGACGTGATACACACAGCTCATACGGGGCGTGATGGTCGGGGACTGATCGGGGACTGTTCGGGTACTCATCGGGGACTCATTGAGGACTGAGAAGATCCCGCGGCAAGGTGTTTCACCGCACGTTTCGGCGGGCGGCCGTGGGGGAGGTCACTGACACGATGATCGGGTTGCGCGGCTGCGGCCACGCGTCCTAGAAAAGCAGTCGGGTGGAGATATGCATCGCGGTGGCGGACTGGGCGAGGGGACTGATGACCTGGGTCCTCGACGTGCCCGGCGGGGAAGGCACCGGCGCGACGCGGAGGATTCGAACGAAGCACGCCAGGGACACGTTGTACCAGGTATGCCAGATGTTTCGGGTGTACCCGGTGTACCGAGTGAGCACGAGCCGATCGACCGGCGGGTCGACAGCCAGGTCGAGCGTCTGCGGGCGGGGAGCAGGAATGGTGGTCGGGTGGGGGTGACGTACAAGTACTTCGGCGCGCCGGACGGCGCGACCGCGGCCCGCGTCCCGATCTCGATGCGCCCCGAGGAACTCGGCGGCGACGAGCTCGGCATGAACGGCATGTTCACCAAGATCAAGCCGGAGACCATGGCCGCGATGGTCCTGACCGGCATCGAGGGCGTCCCCCTGCACAAGGTCCCGCCGCTGGAACTGGTCGTACTGCACCCCGACTACGCGGTGGTCAAACTCCCGATGACGGTGGTCGACCCGCTACGCGGCATAGGAGAGGAAGCGGTCGGCGCGGCCGCCTTCATCTGGTCGACGGTGCCGGACCGGGGCGGGCCTCGGGACGCGTTCAATGTGTATCAACTGCTGCATGAGTGGCAGGACTTCAGCCATCGGTTGCATGAGGCGGGGCATCAGCCTTATTGCTTGGTTTGGCCGTGACTTGGGTTTCGTAGTCTGCGGGCGGGGTTTTCGGACCCCGCCTTTTTCATGTCCCAGGTCGTGTCATCCGGCTCGGAACATGATCGCGTCGGACACGGTTCACGGTGTGCCGCCGTCCTTCTGGTCACCGCGGGCAAGCTGGCCCACCATCATGACGATGACGCCGGCCAGGAGAATCGCGGCGCCGATCAGCGTTCCCGTCGGCCGAGCGCCGGAATCGCTGATCATCAGCCCGAAGGTCAGCTGCCAGCACAGCCCGAAGGCCACCACCAGCTGACCCCAACCGTGGATCCGCGGGGTACGAACATGGCGCCGGTTCATGGGGAGCACCCAGCCACGGGTAACCGCCGCGACGCCGGAGGCGGCGATGAGCAACACCATCAGGACAAGAGGCACGGCGAGGTACAGCTTCACGGTTTCTCCCTTTGTGCCGGGCACCTGCCGGTGCCCGGCATCGGAACCATACCTAGTGCTCCCCGCAAGCGATGATGCACGGCCGGAGCCGACGTGCGCATTGCCGGTTCCCGGCAGAGTTCACTAGGGTCTGCATGCCGGTGGCCGTTAAGAGGGCGTCAACGGCACACGAGGCACACGGGGGCAGAGTGACCGAGCCGGAGACGGCCACACGCTATCTGGACGGGTACGCGGAGATCCTGACTGAGGTCTCCGCCACCGCGCGCCGCCTGACCCGGGACGAGCTGAACGAACGCCGTACCCTCGGCGAGCGGGCCGCGGAGGACGGGCACAGCCTGCGCAGCCTCGTACGGGAACACCTGGCGGCCACCCGGGCCGCCTGGCCCGGAGCCCCGGGCTCCGCCGACAGCGTCCTGGCCGCCGTGGAGCAGGCCGTCGACGCCTTCGCCGAGGGGTATGAGCGGGCCCAGCGTCTGGCCGTACGCGAAGAGGAGGCCGCGCGGCGGGAGTTCATCGACGATCTGCTGTACGGCCGCAGCGACCTGGGGCGTCTCGCCGAACGCGCCGAACGCTTCGGCCTCGTGCTG
This sequence comes from Streptomyces sp. NPDC111802, assembly GCF_055634335.1. NCBI lineage: Bacteria > Bacillati > Actinomycetota > Actinomycetes > Kitasatosporales > Streptomycetaceae > Streptomyces > Streptomyces sp. NPDC111802. Next base: position 114,781 of record NZ_JBVKCZ010000023.1, read on the forward strand.
TCCCGCGCGCACGCCGTCGCCGTGGCCCAGGGTCCGCAGGCGTACGACGACACCGCACCGGTCACCCGTCAGGTGGGGGCCGCGCTGATAGCGCGCTTCGGCGACCGGCGGATCCTGCTCGCCACCAAGAACGGGCAGTTGGTCTGCATCGCGCCGGGCGACCAGGACGACGTACTCACCTACTTCGCCAAGCAGGCGCACGCCGCCACGGAGGGCAGCCGGGTGGCCGTCGGCCGCCCCCAGCCAGGCGCCGGCGGCGTGGTGCACTCCTACGAGGAAGCGCTCAGTACCCTCGAACTCGCCGACCGGCTGGGCCTGGACGAGCCCGTGGTGCGCGCCGCCGACCTGCTGGTCTACCCGGTCCTCGCGCGCGACCGGCAGGCGATGGCCGACCTGGTGCTCAGCGCGCTGGGGCCGCTGAGGAGCGCGCGCGGCGGTGCCGAACCGCTGCTGCGGACGCTCCAGGTGTACTTCGAGGCGGGCTGCACCGCGGCCGAGGCGGCCCGCCGGCTGGCGCTCAGCGTGCGCGCGCTGACCTACCGGCTGGAGCGCATCCACCAGTTGACCGGCGCCAACCCGGCCGACCCGATGCACCGTTACACCCTCCAGACCGCGGTCATCGGGGCGCGGCTGCTGGACTGGCCCGCACAGGAGCTCTGAGCAGACCAGAGCCCGCCCACCGTGCGAACGGTGAGCGGGCCCCGCGGTTCACCAGCACGTCAGCCGGTGATCTCGACCTTCCCGTTGAGCTCGGCCGCCGGCTCCCCCGTCGCCGCGGCACGCTGCGTGACGCCCTTCAGCAGCCCGGCGAGGTCGACCCCCGTGGTGGAACCGAGGAGTTCCAGGCCCTGGGCGACGTTGTCGGCGACCGCTCGGGGCAGGCGGCCCGCGCCGTCGGTGGAGATGACGGTCATTTTGTCGATCGCGCTGAGCGGCTCGGACGCCTTCGCCACGACCTGCGGCAGCACCTCGACGAGCATCTGCAGGATCGCCGCGTCGCCGTACTGCCCGAACGCGTCGGCCTTCTTCCGCATCGCCTCGGCCTCCGCCGCGCCCTTCGCGCCGATCGCCGACGCCTCGGCCTCACCCTCCAGCCGTACGGCCTCCGCGATCGCCGCACGCCGGGACCGCTCGGCCTCACCCTGCTTCAGACCTTCTACGGCTTCGGCCTCGGCCAGCGCGCTACGGCGCTGCTTCTCACCCTCACCGGTCAGCCGCGCCCGCTCCGCCTCCGCCTGCGCCGCCGCGATGCCCGCCGACTTCTCCGCCTCGGCCTGCTTGACCCGGGCCACCCGCTTGGCCTCGGCCTCCTGCTCGGCGGCGTACCGCTGGGCGTCGGCGGGCTTGCGGACCTGGGTGTCGAGCTGCCGGTCGGTCAGCGCGGCCTGGCGCTCGGCGACCTTCTCCTGCTCGGCGAGGATGTCCTGCCGCCGGGCGGCCTCGGCCAGCGGGCCCGCGGCAGCCGCGCGGGCCGCTGCCTCGTCGGTCTCCGCCTTGATCTCGGCCTGCTTGAGCGCGAACGTCCGCTGGGCGACGGCGATCTCCTCCTCGGCCTTCAGCCGGGCCTGCTCTGCGGCCCGCCGGGCCACGGCCTCGGCGATGTCGGCCTCCTGCTTCGCGCGGGCGGCCTCGGGACGCCCGAGGTCCTCCAGGTAGGAGCCCTCGGTGGTGATGTCCTGGATCTGGAAGGCGTCCAGGACCAGGCCCTGACCGGACAGGCTCGCCTCCGCCTCCTCGGCGACCTGCCCGGCGAAAGCGGCCCGGTCACGGATGACGTCCTCCACGGACATCCGCCCGACGATGGCCCGCAGGGCACCCGACAGCACTTCCTGGGTGAAACCGACGATCCCGTCCTGCTGCATCAGGAACCGCTGCGCGGCGGCCCGTATCGAGTCCTCGGTGCCGCCGACCTTGACGATCGCCACGCCGTCCAGGTTGGCCTTGACCCCGCGCAGGGTGACCGCGCCGCGCACCGCGACCGGGATGTGCCGGGAGGACAGGTCGAGGGTGAACTTCTGCTGCACGAACGGCACGACGAACACCCCGCCGCCGACCACGACCTTCTGCCCGCTGTTGTCGGTGAAGACCCGGCCGGTCTCCGGATCGGTGGCCTTCTTGCCACGCCTCCCGGTGACGATGAACGCCTCGCTCGGACCCGCCACCTTGTAGCGGGTGACGACGACAAGTGCCAGCAGTACGAGGAGTACGACGACTCCCACGACGGCGATGACGACAGGACTCATGGCAGTGCCCCCGAATCACGTACGAGAAAGAAGGAACTAAGGAACAAAGGAACAAGGGAGGGAGTTCAGCGGTCCACCGGCCGCACCACGACCGATGTGGCGGACGGCACCGCCTCCACCCACACCTCGGCGCCGCGGGCCACCGGCCCCGCACTGCGGGCGGCGAACTTCACCGGCTGGCCGGCGAGTCGCAGCAGCACCTCGCCGTAGCCCTCCGCCGGGATGGCCGTGACCACGTTGCCCGCCGCACCCACCAGGTCGTCCCCGGTCGGGGCGAGAGCGGTCTGGTCACGCATCAGGACGCGGCTGAAGCGATACGTCAGCCAGGCCGTCCCCAGCCCGCACACGGCGCCCGCCGTGGTGGCGACCGCCGGACCGGCGCCCGCCGCGCCGCTGGCGATGGCTCCGCCGAAGCCGGTCATCGCCAGGAACCCGGCGACGACCGGCAGCGACAGCCACCCGTCCAGGGCACCGCCCAGCGCACCGTCGAGCACGCCGTCCAGCACCCCGTCCAGCAATCCGTCGAAGACCAGCGACAGGGCGAGCAGCGCGACCCCCGTTATGCCCAGCCCAAGAAACCAGACCATGCGCGCCGTCCCCCCTCACCCGCCGCCGACCTCCGACTTGACGCGATCGTGACACGCAGGGAGTGAGCTTTTCATTGCCGGGTTCCGGCAATCTTTACGGGTCTTTAATGCAGGATCGCTGCGACTGTCATGTCGAGGGTCGGTGGACGACGGTGATGTGGCGTTCGCCGCCCGGGTTCTCGGCCTCGTCGACCACCGCAACGGCCAGGTCCTCCGCGCTGATCCACGAACGGCCGTCCGGGCCCGTGAGCAAGGTGTCGGTGCCGCGCCGGTAGCGGCCGGTCCGATCGCCCGGTTCGAGCACGGCCGGCGGGCTCAGGTAGACCCAGTCCGCGCCGGTGTGGTCCTGGCAGGTCCGCAGCTGTGCCGTTCCGGCCGCCGCCACGGCCCGGTACTCGGCCGGCACATACGCGGGGTCGTGGGCCACCAGCAGATCGGGGTCGCCGGGGCTGCGCAGGGCGCCGGCGCCGCCCACCACGAGCACGCGAACGCCCAGCCGTGCGGCGGCGTCCAGCACCGTGCGGGTGGCGCCGACCAGGAACTCCCGGTCGGCCGGGAAGGTCCGCACGGCCAGTACGACGGCGTCCGCGGCGCCGGTCGGGCCGGAGCCCGCGAGGGCCTCACCGACGGCCGCCGCGTCGTTCACGTCGACCGCGACCGGCGTCACGCGCGCGCCCCCACTCGCATCCGCGTCCATCGGCTTGCGGGACAGGGCGAGCACCCGGTGCCCACGCGCGGCCGCCTCGGCGATCACCCGGCTGCCGACCATTCCCGTGGCACCGAGCACGGCGATCGTCATGGCCGGCTTCATCATCGAACCCGCGACTACGGAGGCCGCCGACACCGGCGCGGGCACGGACATCGGCACGGGCACCGCCGAACCTGCCGTCACGACCCCCGCTCCCGCCGAACCCGCCCCTGCCGAACCCCTCGTCACCGAACCCGCCCCCACCGTCACCGAACCCACCCTCTCCAACTCACCCGCGCCCCGCCCCTTCGCCGATTCCGTCCTCCTCCCTCCGTCCACGAGCACCCGCAAACCCCCCGCCGGAATTTCGAACTGCGCCGCCAGCAACGCGGCCAGCGCCAGCACGAACCCGAACGACTGCGGCACGCTCAGCGACTCGCCCAGCCCGATTCCGATGGCGGTCGCGACCAGCGGCGACAGCAGCACCAGCGGAGCCGACGCGCCGACCGAGAGCTTGCCGATGCCCCGGAACCACAGCGTGTACGCGATCAGCCCGCCGACGCTGCCGAGCCACAGATAGCCGGCCGCCGCCCCGGCGTCGATCCGCTCCGGCAGGCCCTCGATCGTGAGGGTGAGCGGGAGCAACAGCAGGCCGCCGACGGTCAGTTGCCAGCCGGCGAGGGCCAGCGGGCCGACGCCCGGAGGCCGCCCCCAGCGCTTGGTGAGGACGGTCCCGGCGGCCATGGCGGTCGTACCGCCGAGACCGGCGAGCACCCCGGCGGCGTCCAGCCGGGCCTCCGGACCGAGCACGACGAGTCCGACGCCGGCCAGGCCGAGCACGCCCCAGACCCAGCGCCAGACCGTCGGCCGGACATGGAGCGCCGCGATGGCCAGCCCGGCGACCAGGAGCGGCTGGGCGGCGCCGAGGGTGGCGGCGACCCCGCCGGGCAGCCGTTCGGCCGCCAGGAACAGCAGCGGGAACAGTGCGCCGATGTTGAGCGCGCCGAGGAGCCCGGCCTTCCACCACCAGTCGCCGCGCGGCAGCACACGGGTGATCGCCAGCGCCAGCAGCCCGGCGGGCAGGGCGCGTATCAGTCCGGCGAACATCGGATGCCCGGCCGGGAGGAGTTCCGTGGTCACTGCGTACGTGGTGCCCCAGGCCGCAGGGGCGAACGCGGTCAGCGCGACGGTGGCCATCGGCTGCGCGTACGTCCGCAGCTGGCCCGGTGACCGCTCGGTCGAAGGATGCAAGGGGTGCATGTGAAGCAGTCTCCGCAGCCTGCCCTTATGACTCCAACACATGGTTGTCATCACAACCATGAACGACAACGATGGATACGTGGATCTCCAGCAGATGCGATACGTCGTCGCCGTCGCCGAAACCCGTAACTTCACGCGCGCGGCGGAGCGCTGCTTCGTGGTGCAGTCGTCCCTCAGCCACCGGATCGCGGGCCTGGAACGGGAGCTCGGCGTCAAGCTTTTCGCCCGCTCCAGCCGCCGTGTCGAACTGACCAGTGCCGGAGTGGCGTTCGTGGCCGCCGCGCGCGAGTGCCTGGCCGCCGCCGACCGCGCGGTCGCGGACGCCGCCGCCGCGACCGGGGTGGTGCGGGGCCGGCTCGCCGTCGGCGTCATCGTGACGACGGCCGCAGTGGACGTACCCGAGCTGCTTCAGCGGTATCGCGCGCGGTATCCGGACGTGCACGTCGTCCTGCGTTCCGGGCGCAGCGACGAGCTGGCCGCGGCAGTCCGGGACGGCGAGCTGGACATCGCCTTCCTCGGGCTGCCGGAGGGCGAACGGCCGTCCGGCGTGGAGGCCCTTGTCCTCGACCACGACGAGCACGCGCTGGTGGTGCCGGCCGGGCACCGGCTCGCGGGGGCTTCCCGGGTGACGCTGCGGGAGATCGCCGAGGAGACGTTCGTGGACTTCGCGGCCGGGACACCGGCCCGTGCCCAGTCGGACCGTGCCTTCGCCGCGGCGGGCCTGGTCCGCGACGTCGCCTACGAGGCCGGTGTCGTGGAGCTGATCTCCCGGCTGGTCGCACGCGGGCTCGGCATCGCGCTGCTGCCGTCGGCGTACGTCCGTCCCCTGGCCGCCGCCGACCCGGAACTGGCGCTGGTCCGTGTCGTCGACGGGCCGCATCGCCTGGAGTACCTGGTGTGGAGCCGTTTCAACCCCAGCCCGGCGACCCGGGCGATGCTCGACGTCCTCGGGGTCGGAGGGCAGTCGGCAAGGTCCTGACCCTGGGTGCGGCGGCCTCAGCCCCGCGGCACCGGCCCCTTCGCCAGCAGCCCGTTGACCACCAGCGCCGCCAGCGTCTCGGCGGTGGCGGTGAGTTGCTCCGGCGAGGCGGGCTCGGACCTGCCCAGGCGTCGAGCGAGGGGTACCTCGACCATGCCCGAGACGGGCGGGATGACGGCGAAGAACAGCACGTCCATCGGCACCGCGCTGTCGCTGCTGACGACGACTTTCACCGACGCCAAGGAACGCGCCAAGGCCTTCGGCGTCTACGGCGCCCATCGCGGGCGCCGGTGGCGCGATCGGCCTGCTCCTGGGCGGCGTCCTGACCGAGCACCTCGACTGGCGCTGGACCCTCTACGTCAACCTCGTCTTCGCGGCGGTGGCCTTCGCCGGCGGAGCCGTACTGCTCCAGCGCACCACCCGAGACCGGAGCGTCAGCATCGACATCCCCGGCGCCGTCCTCGTCGGCGGCGGACTGTTCTGCCTGGTCTACGGCTTCTCCAACGCCGAGAGCCACGACTGGGACTCCGTGGCCACCTGGGGCTTCCTGGCCGCCGGCGCCGTACTGCTCGCCGCCTTCACCTGGTGGCAGACCCGCGCCCCGCACCCGCTGCTGCCGCTGCGGATCCTGCTGGACCGCAACCGCGGCGCCTCCTTCGTCTCCGTCCTGATCAGCGGCGCCGGCATGTTCGGTGTCTTCCTCTTCCTCACCTACTACCTCCAGCAGAGCCTGGGCTACTCCCCCACCAAGACGGGCCTGGCCTTCCTTCCGATGGTGGCCTCGCTGATGCTCACCTCCACGCTCGCCTCCAGCGTGCTGATCCCCCGCATCGGCCCCAAGCCGGTGGTGCCGCTGGGCATGGGACTGGCCGCCGCCGGCATGGTCTGGATGACCGCCCTCGACCTGACCAGCGGCTACACCACCGATGTGCTGCCCCCGCTGATCGTGGCGGGCCTGGGCCTCGGACTGGTGATCGCGCCCGCCATGAGCCTGGCCACGGCCGGCGTGGCCGCGAAGGACTCCGGGGTCGCCTCGGCCACCGTCAACGCCATGCAGCAGGTCGGCGGCTCGATCGGCACCGCCCTGCTCAACACCCTGGCCACCGGCGCCGCCACCGACTACCTCGTCGGCCGTGACCCCAGGGACCCCGTCGTGCGGGCGCAGGCCGGTCTGGAGGCCTACTCCACCGCCTACTGGTGGTCGGCCGTCTTCTTCGTCGTCGGCCTGGTCGTCAGCCTCGTCCTCTACCGGCGCGGCGCACCGGTTACCGACCCCGACGCGGCACCCGTGGTGCACATGTGAGCCAGGGGCCAGGGTGCCCACGGCCCCGCCGCCGCAGAGGGACGAGAAGAACGGCCCCTACCGCGAGGGGCGGGGCGGACGGGCGCGGGCGCGGTGGCCGGCGATCACCTGTCCTCCGCCCGGGCCCCTCCCGGTGTCACTTCGTGCCGACCGTCCGCAGCACGGTCACCGCCAACGTCCGTGCCACCTCCACCACTTCGGCGACCGACACCCGCTCCCGCGCGCTGTGCGCGACCCTGATGTCCCCCGGCCCGTACTGCAGCGTCGGGATCCCCACCCCCGCGTACAGCCGTAGATCACTGCCGTACGGCGCCCCGCACTCCCGCAGATCGGCGGCTCCCCCGGCGTCGGCACGGGCGCCCCGGATCACCTCGGGCAGCGGATGCCCCTCCGGCAGCCGTCCGCTGGCGAACTGCCCGCCCGGCCAGGTCACGGTCGCCGGATGCGTGCGCAGCCAGGGGTCGTCGGCGCAGGTCTCGGCGACGACGCGCTCGAAGGCGGCCCGTGCCTCGGCCGGATCCTCCCCGAGCCGTACCCCCAACCGCCCTTCCGCGACGAGCAGATCGGGGACGCTGCTCGCCCAGTCCCCGGCACGCACGGTCCCCACCGACAGGGCGTAGGGGATGGGGTGCTCGGCCATCAGCGGGTGGACGTCCCGGTTGCGCTCGGTCTCCAGCCGGGTCAGTGCCCGGTGCAGCGGCACATACCCGTCGATGGCGCTGACGCCCTGGTCGCGGGCGCTGCCGTGGGCCGCCCTGCCGGGGACGGCGAGACGGAAGGTCAACGCGCCGGCGTTGGCGGTGACGAGGGCGCCGCCGGTCGGCTCGGTGATGACGCACAGGTCCCCGCGGTGGCCGCGCCGCAGCGTGCCGAACGCGCCGAGGCCGCCGTCCTCCTCACCGACCACGAAGTGCACGCCGATCCGCCCGCGCAGCCGCACCCCGGCGGCCCGTATCGCGGTGAGCGCGGCGAGATGGGCCACCAGCCCGGCCTTCATGTCGCAGGCGCCCCGCGCGTGTACGACGTCCCCGACCACCCTCGGCGCGAACGGATCGCCGTCCCACGCGTCGAGGTCCCCCGGCGGTACGACGTCCACATGTCCCTGCATCACGAAGGTCGGCCCGTCGCCGCCGTCCTCCGTCACCCCGACCAGCCCCCAGGCCTCCTCCCGCTCCACCTCCGTCCCCGGAAAGGCGGGATCCGCGCGCAGCGCGTCCAGATCCATGGACCACAGGTCGACGTCCAGCCCGAGCCGCTCCAGCCACCCCGCCAGCAGATGCTGCAACTCCGACTCGGCCGCGCTCCCGGTCACACTCGGCACGGCGATCAGCTCCATCAGCGTCCGCCCGATCCAGGCCTCGTCGATCCCTGCCAGGACCGCACTCTCCACGCCACTCAGCACGACGACGCTCCTCCCCTCGGCCACCGGCACGACGCACGGGCCGCCCCCACAGATGGTGACCCATGAGGGAGAGATCCGAGAGAGCACGGGCCTCTCGGCAGGTGCCGCTATCAGCCACCGACCTACCGGAATCCCCGATCAGCCCACGCCACCAACCTGCCCGAGCCACCGGTCAACCCGCCCCACCCACCGTGAACCCGACCGCCGTCCCACCCCCGTCCCGCCGGAACGCGAACGGTGCCCCGCCGTGTGAGAGGGCCACCTCCCGCACGATCGACAGCCCGAGCCCCGACCCCGGCAGCGAGCGTGCGTCGGCGGCTCGGTAGAAGCGGTCGAAGATCCGGATCAGGTCGTCCTCGGCAATGCCGGGCCCCCGGTCGAGGACCTCGACACGCACCGTCCCGGGACGCGCGGGGCCGGCGATGTTGATCTCGATGGGCGCGGTGCCGTCGCGGTCGAACTTCGCCGCGTTCTCGACGAGGTTGGTCACCGCCCGCTGGAGCATCCCGGGCCGGCCGGCCGTGGTCGTGTCGCCGCTCGCCCGGACCAGGATCCGCCGCCCCGTACGCCGCCGCGCGAGCCCCGCGACGTCCTCGGCGATGTCGGCGAGGTCCACCCGCTGGGCCGGCTCGGCGTCGGACTGCCCGGCCGCCAGATCTACCAACTCGTTGACCAGGTCGGTCAGTTCGCGCGCCTCCTGGCCCAGGTCGGCCACCAGCTCGTCGCGGGTGTCGGGCGGCAGCTCGTCGATGCGGCGCAGCAGGGAGATGTTCGTACGCAGGGATGTCAGAGGGGTACGCAGCTCGTGGCCCGCGTCCTGCACCAGGCGCCGCTGGTCCTCCTCCGACTGGGCCAGCCGCCCCAGCATGCGGTCGAAGGCCCGGCCCAGTCGGCCGACCTCGTCGTATCCGGTGACCGGCACCTGGATGCCGAGCTGCCGGGTACGGGCGACGTCCTCGGCGGCGTCGGTGAGGACCACCAGGCGGCGGGTGATGCGCCGGGCCAGCCACCAGCCGAAGAGCCCGGCGAGCGTCACCACCGCCGCCATCAGCAGCAGCGTCCGCTGCTGGAGCGCCCGCAGCAGGTCCTCGGTGTCACTGAACTCCTGGGCGATCTGCACCGCGCCCCGCCCGCCGCCGAGCGCGACGGTCGCGACGCGGTAGACGTCACTGCCGACGTCGACGTCCCGGTGCTGGACCATCCGCCCGGCCGTCCCGTCGGCCGCGATCCGCCGGTCGGCGGCCGTGACCGGCAGCCCAGGGCGGCCCGGGTCGACCACGGCACCGTCCGGGCCCAGCACCTGCACATCGGTACGGGCGGGCCGTACGAGATCGTGCCCCGGCGCTGAGGAGGAGAAGTCCTCCGGCAGCATCGGCCGCTGCCGCACCTCGCCGCGCAGATCCTGCACGACCTCGTCGAACACGGACTCCTGGTCCACCCGCACCAGCCGGGCGGCGGCCGTGTACGACAGCAGTCCGACCAGGACGGTGACCACGGCGGTCACGGCCGCGAAGGACACGGCGAAGGTGGAGCGCAGCGAGACCAGTCCGGTCCGCCGCCGTCCGGTCAGCAGGCGCGCGGACATCAACCGTGCGAGCCGACGGCGGGCCGGGACGCCCACTCAGTCCTCCCGGAGCACGTAACCCACCCCGCGCACCGTGTGGATCAGCTGCGGCGCGCCCGGTTCGTCGAGCTTGCGGCGCAGATAGCCGACGTAGACGGCGAGGTTCTTGGAGCCGGGGCCGAAGTCGTAGCCCCAGATGCGGTCGTAGATGGTGGAGTGGTCGAGGACGATGCCGGCGTTGCGCACCAGCAGCTCCAGCAGCTCGAACTCGGTCCGCGTCAGCTCCAGCTCCCGCGCGCCCCGCCAGGCCCGCCGCGCCTGCGGGTCCATCCGCAGCCCGGCCGCCTCGATCAGCCGGCCGACGGGCTCGGGTGCCTGCTTCGGTACGTCGACGGGGGCGCCGTTCGCCTCACTGGTGCGGCGCAGCAGGGCGCGCAGCCGGGCGAAGACCTCCTCCACGTCGAAGGGCTTGACCACATAGTCGTCGGCGCCCGCGTCCAGGCCGGCGATGCGGTCCTGGGTCTCCACGAGCGCCGTGAGCATCAGGATCGGGGTGCGGTCGCCCTCGGCGCGCAGCACCCGGCAGACCTGGAGCCCGTCGATGCCGGGCATCATCACGTCCAGCACCAGCACGTCCGGCGGTGTGCGATGGGCCTGCGCCAGCGCCTCGACGCCGTCGGCGACCGCGGTGACCTGATAGCCCTCCAGCGTCAGCGCCCGCTCCAGGGCGTTGCGGATGGCGCGGTCGTCTTCGGCGAGGAGAACAGTCTGGGGCACGGGTTCATACTGCCAAGCCTTCGCGGTCGTACGACGTGATGAGCGGCTCACCGGCACCCTTCTTACTGGCCTCTCACCCGGCCGGTCGCAGTGCCGCCAGCTGCTGTTCGAACGGCACCACCCCGGGTTCCGCCGCCTTCTTCGCGGGCCGTCCGGCCGCCGACAGTCCGGCCATCAGCCCCGCCAGCTCTCCCGCGGCCCGCTCGATCCGCGCGTCCAGCCCCTCGGCGCCCCAGTCCTCCGACGCGGCGTACACCCCGGTCGGGACGACCACGGCCCGCAGATGGGCGAAGAGCGGGCGCAGCGCGTGCTCCAGGACCAGCGAGTGCCGGGCCGTTCCGCCGGTCGCGGCGATCAGCACCGGCATGCCCGCCAGCGCGTCCTTGTCGATCACGTCGAAGAACGACTTGAACAGCCCGCTGTACGACGCCGAGAACACCGGAGTGACCACAATCAGCCCGTCGGCCCCGGTCACCGCGTCGATCGCGGCGGACAGCCGCTGTCCCGCGAACCCGTTCGTGAAGTTGTGCGCGATCTCCACCGCGAGTTCGCGCAGTTCCACGACCTCCACGACCTCCACGTCCACAGCGGCCCGACGGCCCACCGCGGCGGCCAGCCGATCGCCCAGCAGCCGGGTGGACGACGGGACGCTCAGCCCCGCCGAGACGACGACGAGCCTCATACGGTGGTCACCTCCTGGGCGGCCTTGCGGGAAGCGTGGGTCGGCGCGTCCGGCACACCCGCGGGGCGCCCCGCCGCGAACTCCTTGCGCAGCACCGGCACGACCTCCTCGCCGAGCATGTCGAGCTGCTCGAGGACGGTCTTCAGCGGCAGCCCGGCGTGGTCCATCAGGAACAGCTGGCGCTGGTAGTCACCGGCGTACTCGCGGAAGGACAGGGTCTTCTCGATCACCTGCTGCGGGGAACCGACGGTCAGCGGGGTCTGGTCCATGAAGTCCTCCAGCGACGGGCCGTGCCCGTAGACCGGCGCGACGTCGAAGTAGGGCCGGAACTCGCGGATCGCGTCCTGCGAGTTCTTCCGCATGAAGACCTGCCCGCCCAGCCCGACGATCGCCTGCTCGGGCGTGCCGTGCCCGTAGTGGGCGTACCGGCTCCGGTACAGCTCGACCATCTGCTTGGTGTGGTCGGCCGGCCAGAAGATGTTGTTGTGGAAGAAGCCGTCGCCGTAGTACGCGGCCTGCTCGGCGATCTCCGGCGAGCGGATGGAGCCGTGCCAGACGAACGGCGGTACGTCGTCCAGCGGGCGGGGCGTGGAGGTGAAGCCCTGCAGAGGCGTACGGAACTTGCCCTCCCAGTTCACGACGTCCTCGCGCCACAGCCGGTGCAGCAGGGCGTAGTTCTCGATGGCGAGGTTGATGCCCTGCCGGATGTCCTGGCCGAACCAGGGGTAGACCGGGCCGGTGTTGCCGCGGCCCATCATCAGGTCCATCCGGCCGTCGGCCAGGTGCTGAAGCATCGCGAAGTCCTCCGCGATCTTCACCGGGTCGTTGGTGGTGATCAGGGTCGTGGAGGTGGAGAGGACCAGCCGCTCCGTCCGCGCCGCGATGTAGCCGAGCATCGTCGTCGGCGACGACGGCACGAACGGCGGGTTGTGGTGCTCGCCGGTCGCGAAGACGTCGAGCCCGACCTCCTCGGCCTTCAGCGCGATCGCGACCATGGCCTTGATGCGCTCACGCTCGGTCGGCGTACGGCCCGTGGTGGGGTCCGGCGTCACATCGCCGACGCTGAAGATCCCGAACTGCATGGTCGCTCACTCTCCAGGTTGTTGACGGTTCAACTATACCCGGAGAACCGAGACCGTCCGAGGACTATTCCCCTATCGCCAGTACGGATCCCTGCCGGTCCGCGCGAGCAGCCGCTCGAACGCCGACGCGCCCTGCGGCTCCGGCACCGGCTCCCCGAACACCCCCATCTTCCGGGCCGTCGGCGCCAGCTCGTCCACCGCGCCGGACAGCTCCACCACGACCGCCTCGTCGGCCCCCGGGTACTCCTGGCCCGTCGCCCGCGCCAGGTCCCACACATGCACCGTCAGATCGAGCAGCGCCATCGAGCCGACCAGCCGGGCCGGCATGTTCATCCCGCCCGTCGTGCCCTCCTCGGCACCCGGCACGGACCAGGCCGCCACCAGCCGGTCCGCCTCCTGAACGAGCCGCTCACGCCACTCGGCACCGGCGGCGACCCGGTCGGGCGTCTCACCGAAGTCCGAGGCCTCCTTCACGGCCAGCCGCTGGAACTGCACGATCACCCGGAAGAGGTGATTGACCAGCGCCCGCACGTCGTACTCGGCACAGGGCGTGGGCGCGGCGAGCGCCGCGTCGGGAATGCCCCGCACCACCGGCACCGCCCGCTCCCGCGCCATGCCCAGCAGCTCACCCATGCCGTACGTCTTCACACTGTTCGTGTCCATGTTCCGACCGTAGGGACAGCCACGACCGCCCATCTTGAAGAAACGCGACGTACGATCCGGGCATGGAGGCACCCCGCCACGACACCCGCGGGATCGTCGACCCGACCGGGCTGCTGAACCACGTACGGTTCCGCCGCCACGAGCCCGCCGAGCCGCTGCGCCGGTACATCGAGTGGTACTGGCTCATCGACTGGGACCTGCCCGCGCCCTACGCCTCCCACGTCCTCCCGCACCCGGCGGTCAACCTCACCTTCCAGTGGGACGAGACCGAGGGACCGCCATATGCCGAGGTCACCGGCGTGGCACAGGGCCTCTTCACCCGGAAGCTGACCGGCCGGGGCCGGGTCTGCGGGGTGAAGTTCCGGCCGGGCGGCTTCCGGCCGTACGTCCCCGAGGCGCCGGTGTCCCGGTGGACGGGCCGTACTCTGCCCGCCGACGAGGTGTTCCCGGCGGCCACGGGTGAGGCAGCCCGCGCGATCGTCAGCCACTCCGACGACACCTCCCGGGCGGCCGCCCTCGACACCTTCGCCCTGGCCCTGCCCTGCGCCCCCGACCCCCAGGCCGACCTCGCCACGAGCCTCGTCCAGCGCATCCGCGCCGACCGCACGGTCCGCCGCGTCGGCGACTTCGCCGAGTCACAGGGCCTGTCGGTGCGGGCGCTGCAACGGCTCTTCTCGACGTACGTCGGCGTCAGCCCCAAGTGGGTCCTGCTCCGCTACCGCATCCACGAGGCCCTGGAACAGGCCGCCACCCGCACCGACGTCGACTGGGCCACCCTCGCCACCGAACTCGGCTACGCCGACCAGGCCCATCTCGTGCGGGACTTCACGGCGACGGTGGGGGTGCCGCCGACGGCGTACGCACAGGGCGTGCGCTGACTTCCCAGCACCGCGGACTCGACCGGCGGGCGGACGTCAGAAGTAGTACGTGTCCCCGGTGTCCAGCACCAGCACTCGCTGCGGGTCGTTCCCCGGCTTCTCGTCCACCGCCCCGCCGCTCGGCACCGTGTCGAACTCCAGCAGCACCTCCGACGGCGCCTCCCGCAGCCGTACCCGCAGGCCCAACCGCTCCCCGACGCCGTCCGCGTCCAGCGCCCCCACCCGGCACTGCACCACGCGCTCCGCCGCCCGCGCGCACCCCTCCGGCAGCGACTGCCGGTCCGCCAGCGGCTCGGACCAGCTGATCCGCACCGTCGAGTCCGGCGCGGCGCCGGGCCCTTGATTGTGCGGCGTGAACCGTACGTCGACCCGGCCGGCGGCAAGCTCGGCGGACCCGTGATAGGCGAGTTCCGCCTTGGGACCACCCAGCGCCCCGGCGGCCGGGGCCGGCCCGCCGAACGCCGTCATGACGGCCGCACCGCACACCACAGCAACCCGCATCAGCCGCATCCGCCGACTCCTCACTCCACGTGGTCGTACGCATGTATCCCACGCGAAGCGGCCAACAGGCGCCGTCCAACAGGTGACACGAAGAACCGTATGAGACCCGTATGAGAGCCGAATGGATCGTGCGGCGCTCAGGCCGGCTCGTCGGGCAGCAGTCCGAGCTGCGCCAGGAAGTCCATCTCGTCGAAGTAGAGCCGGTAGTCGACGATCTGCCCGTTCTCGTCGACGGTGGCGAAGTCCACCCCGCGGATCCTGATCTCCTTCTGCGTCGGGGGCAGTGTGCGACCGTCGGGCAACTGGATCGGCCCGGTATTGCGGCCGCTGAAGAAGCCCTCGTCGATGGCGGTGTCGCCGACCTCGTACGCGTGCACCGACTCGTATGTGCCGTGCGGGACCGCCTGCGTCATCTGCCGCCAGTACTCGGTGATGTCGTCCCGCCCGTGGAGCTCCCCGCCGTCGGGGGTGACGGCGACCGCGTCCTGTGCGTAGAGCTCGGCGAGGGTCCCGGAGTCCGCCGTGGTGATCGCTGCGGTGAGCCGGTCCATGACCTCACGTGCCTGTCCCATGATCCACCTCCTGATCGGGGATCACCCATCTCATTGTCCCACCGCACCGCCCGCCTATCCTGGCCGGACAGTCTCTGGACTCGACCACGCACGAGGAGCAGCCATGGCCACCGCCGCACCGTCCGCCGCCTCCCGCATCGCCGTCATCACCGGTGCGAGCAGCGGAATCGGCGCCGCCACGGCCCGGCAGCTCGCCGCGGCCGGCTACCGGGTCGTCCTGACCGCCCGCCGCAAGGACCGCATCGAGGCACTCGCCGAGGAGATCAACGCGGCCGGCCACTCGGCGGCGGCCTACCAGCTCGACGTGACGGACCGCGCCGCGGTCGACGAGTTCGCTACGGCCTTCAAGGCGATCGGCGTCCTCGTCAACAACGCCGGCGGCGCGCTCGGCGCCGACCCGGTCGCGACCGGCGACCCGGCCGACTGGCGCGCGATGTACGAGACGAACGTCATCGGCACCCTGAACCTCACCCAGGCCCTGCTCCCCAGGCTGGAGGCGAGCGGCGACGGCACGGTGGTCGTGGTCTCCTCCACCGCCGGCCACGCCACCTACGAGGGCGGCGCGGGCTATGTCGCCGCCAAGCACGGCGCCCACGTCCTCGCCGAGACCCTCCGCCTGGAGATCGTCGGCCGCCCGGTCCGCGTCATCGAGGTCGCCCCCGGCATGGTCCGGACCGACGAGTTCGCCCTGACCCGCTTCGGCGGCGACGAGGAGAAGGCGGCCAAGGTCTACCAGGGCGTGGCGGAGCCCCTTACGGCCGACGACGTGGCCGACACCATCACCTGGGCGGTCACCCGCCCCAGCCACGTCAACATCGACCTCCTGGTCGTCCGCCCCCGCGCCCAGGCGTCCAACACCAAGGTGCACCGAGAGCTGTGACCCCGGACCGGAAGGACCCGCACAACGAACGCCAGATGTGGTGGTGGCTCGGCTACTTCCTGTTCGGCATCCACATCGTGGCGTTCGTGATGATCTACGCGGTGACGCACGCACCGAAGTGATTAGTGAGGGGCGCGGCGCACCGTTGCCACGCCCCTCACCTTCAGCCCTTTACACAGATGACCTGCTTCAGCTTCGCCACGACCTCGACGAGGTCCCGCTGCTGATCGATGACCTGCTCGATCGGCTTGTACGCACCCGGAATCTCGTCCACGACACCGGAGTCCTTACGGCACTCCACGCCCCGCGTCTGCTCCTCCAGGTCCTTCGTCGAGAACCGCCGCTTCGCCGCGTTCCGGCTCATGCGCCGACCTGCCCCGTGCGAGGCCGAGTTGAAGGCCTTCTCGTTCCCCAGGCCCTTCACGATGTACGAACCCGTTCCCATCGAGCCGGGGATGATTCCGTACTCACCGGAACCCGCGCGGATTGCGCCCTTGCGGGTGACCAGTAGGTCCATGCCCTCGTACCGCTCCTCCGCCACGTAGTTGTGGTGGCAGGAGATCTCCGGCTCGAACGTGACCTTCGCCTTCTTGAACTCACGGCGGATCACCTCCTTGGAGATCGCCATCATGATGGCGCGGTTGTACTTCGCGTACTCCTGAGCCCAGAACAGGTCGTGCCGGTACGCGGCCATCTGCGGGGTGTCCGCGACAAAGACGGCCAGGTCGCGATCCACCAGCCCCTGATTGTGCGACAGCTTCTGAGCAACTCCGATGTGATGCTCCGCCAGTTCCTTACCGATGTTGCGAGAGCCGGAGTGCAACATAATCCAGACCGCATTGTCCGAATCGAGGCAAAATTCCCAGAAGTGGTTTCCCCCACCGAGTGTCCCCATTTGCGCACTTGCCCGTCCCTGACGGAACTTCACGGCCTCCGCGACCCCGTCGAACCGTGCCCAAAAGTCGTCCCACCCGGCGGTCGGCAGCCCATGGAACCGCCCCGGCTCCACAGGACTGTCATGCATCCCCCGCCCCACCGGAATCGCCTGCTCGATCTTCGACCGCAGCCGAGACAGATCCCCCGGCAGATCATTGGCCGTGAGGGACGTCTTCACCGCCGACATCCCGCACCCGATGTCCACCCCGACCGCCGCGGGACACACAGCCCCCCGCATGGCGATGACGGACCCGACCGTCGCGCCCTTCCCGTAGTGGACGTCCGGCATGACCGCCAGGCCCTTGATCCACGGCAGCGTCGCGACGTTCCGCAGCTGCTGCAGGGCCACGTCCTCGACCGTCGCCGGGTCGGTCCACATACGGATGGGAACCTTCGCGCCCGGCATTTCCACGTACGACATATCGTCCTCTTTCCCCCGGAAATCACATACAAGTCTGAAATCGCAAAACCGGCGCCAAGGTCGACGAAAAGGGACAACGGACCGGCGTCCACGGCTGTGCGTGCGATAGACATTGTCTCCAGTGGGCGCCCCCGCGCGGCAAGCGAATAACCAGCGGGGACACTGAAGACCGGCAACCGACCGACCACACCCCCCACCGTCGAGAGGAGCCTGACCGTGCAGCGGAAGGCCTACGTATCCGGCGTCGCCGCGCTCCTCGCGGCGCTGCTGGCCGGCTGCACCGGCAGCTCCGACAACAGCGGCACGGCCGACGACTCCAACCCCGGCGACTCCGGTACGGCGGCCGCGACGGCCGAGCCGGGCCGCTACCGCACGTTGCCCGAACCGTGCGGCGTGGCCGGGGAGGAGACGCTCGACTCGCTGCTGCCGGGCATCCGGGAGATCACGGACGCCGAGCAGCGCGAGAACGCCTACGAGGGCACACCGACGCTCACCTATGACACCGACCGCAAGGTCGGCTGCCGTTGGAAGGTCGAGTCGGCCGACGCCACCGACCATCTCTTCATCGACTTCGAGCGGGTCGTGTCGTACGCCGGCGCGGTCAGCGACGACAGCGAGGCGGAGCAGCTCTTCGCGACCCGGCAGGAGGCGGCGGACCTGCCCGTGCCGACGAGTACCGAGACCGGCGACGACGAGAGCCCGGAGTCCGCCGGCTCCAGCGGCTCACCGTCCTCCTCGCCCTCGAACTCCGCGTCCCCGTCCGTTTCGTCCCCCACCTCCGGCTCCAACTCCACCTCCGGCTCCCCCTCCGCCTCCACCTCCCCGTCCGCCTCCGCAGACGGCTTGACCCCGGCCGAACTCCAGCCCCGCGTCCTGGACGACCTCGGCGACGAGGCCTTCATCGACGACGCGCTCAGCAGCTCGGGGTCGACGGCCCAGCAGCGCACGGTGACTGTGGCGTTCCGCACGTCCAACGTGATCGTGACGATCGAGTACGAGGAGCAGCCGGCCACCGTCGGCACGGTCCCGGACAGCGAGGAAATGCAGGACAGGGCCCAGAAACTGGCCGCACAACTGGCGGACGCGCTCGGGGACTAGCGCCTGGCTTTCACTCCTCCACGCCCTTGTGCGACGTAACCGAAACGAGACCACACAGCTTCTTCACCGCGTACCGTGGCCCCTCGGACCCGATCCGAACGCAGGAACCACGAGTGTCAGCCATGAGTGAAGGAACCATGCAGCGAGCAGTAGAGCGAGTCCAGCGTGACCGGAGTGACCAGCGCGAGCGGCGGGCGAGGGGCCTGCGCCGCGCCCTTGTCTGCGCGGCAGTCGTCCCCGTGATGCTGGTCGCCGCGGGGTGCTCCTCGGACTCCGGCTCGGAGGAGAAGGCCGCCGACAGCGGCACGACGACCTCGGCGTCGCCGTCGGGGAGCCCGTCGCCGACGGTGCAGGCGGCCGCGTACAAGTCGCTTCCCGAGCCGTGCAAGGTGCTGGCGAAGAAGACGCTGGAGGACCTGGTCCCGGAGGCCAAGTCCGGCAGGACGGGCTCTTCGGACGACGCGACGACGCGCGGCTCCTGCTCCTGGAGCAGCCTGGACAACAACGGTGTGAAGGGCTCGCAGTTCCGCTGGCTCAACGTCTCCCTGCTGCGCTTCGAGTCCGACGTCACCCGCGGGTCGGGCGACGAACTGGCGCGGGAGTACTACGAGACGCAGCTGCAGGACGCCAAGTCGGTGTCCGGCGCGAAGAACACCAAGTCGGAGCAGGTCGCCGAGGTGGGCGACGAGGCGACGGCGGTGCGCTACGACCTGAAGAAGAAGGAGGGCTCCTTCAGGCAGGAGACGGTCGTGGCCCGGGTCGAGAACGTCGTCGTCACGCTCGACTACAACGGCGCAGGTCTCGCCGGCGACAAGGCCCCGAGCGCGGACAGCCTGGACAAGCTCGCGCGGAAGGCGGCCAAGGAGGTCGTGGCCGCGGTGGCGAAGGCGAACGGCGGCGGCGGCGACGGGGGCACGCCGAGCAGCGCCCCCTCGAAGCCGGCGTCGCAGTCTCCTTCGAAGAGCCCGTCGAAGGCGGCGTCCAGCTCCCCGTCCAAGTCAGCGGCAAAGAAGAGCTGACTGTCACACCCGGCCCACCGCCGAGTCACAACTCGCAGCTCAGCCACGTCCTTTGGGTGAGCCCGGCCCGTCCTGGGGCCGGGCTCGCTCCGTACCGGGAGAACGTACGCCGTACGGATGTGCCACCCTGTTGCGCGCAACAACACGCAAGGGGAGGGGAGTACGAGTGGCCGGGCCACCGCAGCTGACTCGGATGCACCGCGTTCTCATCGGTGTGGTCGTGTTCGGCGCCGTGATCATCGCCGGCATCGGCTTCGCCGGTTCCTACGCGGCCGTCCGAGAGCTGGCCATCCAAAAGGGCTTCGGGAACTTCAGTTATGTCTTCCCGATAGGCATCGACGCGGGCATCTGTGTCCTGCTGGCCCTCGACCTTCTCCTGACGTGGATACGCATCCCGTTCCCGCTTCTGCGCCAGACGGCCTGGCTGCTGACGGCCGCGACGATCGCCTTCAACGGCGCGGCGGCCTGGCCGGATCCGCTGGGCGTCGGTATGCACGCCGTAATCCCGATCCTGTTCGTGGTGGCGGTCGAGGCCGCCCGCCACGCGATAGGCCGAATAGCGGACATCACGGCCGACAAGCACATGGAGGGCGTCCGCCTCACGCGCTGGCTCCTCTCCCCGCTCCCGACCTTCCTCCTGTGGCGCCGCATGAAGCTGTGGGAGCTCCGCTCCTACGAGCAGGTCATCAAGCTGGAGCAGGAGCGTCTGGTGTACCAGGCCCGCCTGCGCTCCCGCTTCGGCCGCGCCTGGCGCCGCAAGGCCCCGGTGGAGTCGCTGATGCCGCTGCGTCTGGCGAGATACGGCGTCCCCCTGGCGGACACGGCTCCGGCGGGGTTGGCGGCGGCGGGAATCGAGCCGGCGCTGCTGCCGCCGGTGCCCAAGCAGGCGCTGGACGCGGCGCCTGCGGCGGACGTACCCGATCGGGCGGTGGCCGCCCCGGCTGCCGGCGGTCGTGCCGCAGCGGCGGCGCCCGTCCCGCAGCGGGCGGCACCTCCCGGCGAGCGGCTCCCCGAGCCGGTCGGCACCCTGGACACCGAGCAGCAGCAATACCTGCAGGACTGGTTCAACACCCCCCGCCAGGTCGAGTACCAGGGCAGCTACAACCCGCAGTACAACCCCCAGGACCACTACGAGCAGTGGTACCAGGAGCAGCTCCAGGCCGAGCAGTACCAGGAGCAGTTCCAGGAGGAACCGCCCGTCCAGGAACCCTCCCCGGAGGACACCGGCACCTTCCCGATCCCGGTGACCGGCAACCGCACCCGCCAGCTCGGCGAGGGCGGCGGCCCCCCGGAGCCCGCGGAGCCGACCGAGGAGGACTACTACCAGGTCTTCCGCCAGTCGATCGACGGCAGCTTTCCCACGCCCCGCGTCCTCGGGGACAACATCCAGGCGACGTACGGCTCGACCCTGAGCGTCAGTGAGCTGAAGAACCTCACGGAACGCTTCCAGGCCCGCTTCAACACGGAGCTGGAAGAAGACCACATCGCATAAGAAGTAAGAAGCATGAGAAGCATGAGAAAGGGGCCCTTCGACGAGGGCCCCTTCTCAACGAACCGCGGCGTTACTCCCCGAGCAGAACCCGCACCCGCTCCTGCCCGACGGCCAGCAGCAGCGTGGGCAGCCGCGGCCCCGTGTCCCGCCCCACCAGCAGGTGGTACAGCAGCGCGAAGAACGCCCGCTGAGCCGTCTTGATCTCGGCCGGCAGTTCCTTGGGCGTGGCGTCCGCGGAGAACCCGGCCTGCACCTTGGGCACGCCGTACACGAGGTGGGTCAGCCCGTCCAGCGACCAGTGCTCGGCGAGACCGTCGAGCAGCAGCCGCAGCGACCGCTGGGACGCCTCGTCGAGGGACTTCAGCAGCTCGGCGTCGGGCTCGTCGCGCACGATGGTCCGCTGGTCGGCGGGCACCTGCGTGTTGATCCACGCCTCGGCCTTGTCGTACCGGGGACGGGCCTCGTCCAGCGTGGCCAGCGGGTTCTCCGGGTCCAGCTCGGAGAGGATGCGCAGCGCCTGGTCCGCGTGCCCGGCGGTGATGTCGGCGACGGACGCGAGGGTCCGGTACGGCAGCGGCCGGGGCGTGCGCGGCAGTTCACCGGCGGCCGTACGCACGGCACGGGAGTGCGCGGCGACATCGGCCGGCAGCGCGGACCCGTCGGCCACCTTCGCGTCCAGCTTGTCCCACTCGTCGTAGAGCCGCTGGATCTCCTGGTCGAAGGCGATCTTGAAGGACTGGTTGGGGCGACGCCGGGCGTAGAGCCAGCGCAGCAGCTGCGGCTCCATGATCTTCAGCGCGTCGGCGGGAGTGGGCACCCCGCCCCGCGAGGACGACATCTTCGCCATCCCGGAGATCCCCACGAAGGCGTACATGGGCCCGATCGGCTGCTTGCCGCCGAAGATCCCGACGATCTGCCCACCGACCTGGAAGCTCGAACCCGGCGACGAGTGGTCGACACCGCTCGGCTCGAAGACGACACCCTCGTAGGCCCACCGCATGGGCCAGTCGACCTTCCAGACCAGCTTGCCGCGGTTGAACTCGTTGAGCCGGACGGTCTCGGCGAAGCCGCACTCGTTGCAGGTGTACGACAGCTCGGTGGTGTCGTCGATGTACGAGGTGACGGTCGTGAGGTCCTTCTCGCAGTTGCCGCAGTAGGGCTTGTACGGGAAGTACCCGGCGGAGCCGGAGCTGCCGTCGTCCTCACCGGCCGCCCCCGATCCCTCGGCGGCCTCCAGCTCGGCCTCGTCGACGGGCTTCTGCGACTTCTTGGCGCCCGCCTTCTGCTTGGTGCGGTACTGCGCGAGCACGGCGTCGATGTCGCCGCGGTGCTTCATGGCGTGCAGGATCTGCTCGCGGTAGACGCCGGAGGTGTACTGCGCGGTCTGGCTGATCCCGTCGAACTCCACGCCCAGCTCGGCGAGCGCCTCGACCATGGCGGCCTTGAAGTGCTCGGCCCAGTTCGGGTACGCCGAGCCCTTGGGGGCCGGGACGGAGGTCAGCGGCTTGCCGATGTGCTCCTTCCAGGCCTCCTTGTCGACCCCGGCGATGCCCTCGGGCACCTTGCGGTACCGGTCGTAGTCGTCCCAGGAGATCAGGTGCCGGACCTGGTACCCGCGCCGCCGGATCTCGTCGGCGACCAGGTGCGGGGTCATGACCTCGCGCAGGTTGCCGAGGTGGATGGGTCCGGAGGGGGAGAGTCCCGAAGCGACGACGACCGGTTTGCCCGGGGCCCGACGCTCCGACTCCTCGATGACCTCATCCGCGAAACGGGAGACCCAGTCGGTGGTCTCGGTGCTCTGAGCCACGATCGGCACGTCCTTCTTTCTCCAGGGCAGCCGTACGGTCCACGGCTGGCGTCCTCATTGTCCCAGCTAGCACGGCAACAATGAAAACGCCTTATCAGGGACCGGCCCGCTCCCGGCAACGAGACGGAAAAACCCCTTTGCGACCCCGTGGGATACTGACCGTGTCTATCTGATCCCCCGAGGAGAACGGCTCCCACCCCATGGCTTCGGTCACGTCGCTCACCGATCAAGTCCACCAGCGCCTCGCGAACGCCCTCTCGGCCACCCTGCCGGAGACCGCGGACGCGGACCCGCTGCTGCGACGCAGCGACCGGGCCGACTACCAGGCCAACGGGATCCTGGCCCTCGCGAAGAAGGCGAAGTCGAACCCCCGGGAGCTGGCCGCCCAGGTCGTCGAGAAGATCACCACCGGTGATCTCCTCGCGGACATCGAGGTCTCCGGCCCCGGCTTCCTGAACATCAAGGTCTCCGACAAGGCGATCACGCAGAACCTCGCGGCGCGCTACGCGGACACCGAACGCCTCGGCGTCCCCCGCAAGGACACCCCCGGCATCACCGTCGTCGACTACGCCCAGCCGAACGTCGCCAAGGAAATGCACGTCGGCCATCTCCGCTCCGCGGTCATCGGCGACGCCCTGCGCGGCATGCTCGACTTCACCGGCGAGAAGACGATCGGCCGGCACCACATCGGCGACTGGGGCACCCAGTTCGGCATGCTCATCCAGTACCTGTTCGAGCACCCCGGCGAGCTGGCCCCCGCGGCCGACGTCGACGGCGAGCAGGCGATGAGCAACCTGAACCGGGTGTACAAGGCGTCGCGTGCGTTCTTCGACTCGGACGAGGAGTTCAAGGAGCGGGCCCGCAAGCGGGTCGTCGCGCTGCAGTCCGGTGACAAGGAGACGCTCGAGCTGTGGCAGCAGTTCGTGGACGAGTCGAAGGTCTACTTCTACTCGGTCTTCGAGAAGCTGGACATGGAGATCCGCGACGAGGAGATCGTCGGCGAGTCCGCGTACAACGAGGGCATGCCCGAGACCGTCCGCCTCCTGGAGGAGATGGGGGTCGCGGTGCGCTCCGAGGGCGCGCTCGTCGTCTTCTTCGACGAGATCCGCGGCAAGGACGACCAGCCGGTGCCGCTGATCGTGCAGAAGGCGGACGGCGGCTTCGGCTACGCCGCCTCCGACCTGACCGCGATCCGCAACCGCGTCTTCGACCTGCACGCGACGACGCTGCTCTACGTCGTGGACGTACGGCAGTCCCTGCACTTCAAGATGGTCTTCGAGACGGCCCGGCGGGCCGGCTGGCTGCGCGACAGCGTCACCGCGCACAACATGGGCTACGGCACGGTGCTGGGCGCGGACGGCAAGCCGTTCAAGACGCGTGAGGGCGAGACCGTACGCCTTGAGGACCTGCTGGACGAGGCTGTGCAGCGGGCCGCGGAGGTCGTCCGGGAGAAGGCGCAGGACCTCACCGAGGACGAGATCCGGGAGCGGGCCGCGCAGGTCGGCATCGGCGCCGTGAAGTACGCGGACCTGTCGACGTCGCCGAGCCGGGACTACAAGTTCGACCTGGACCAGATGGTGTCGCTGAACGGCGACACGTCCGTCTATCTCCAGTACGCGTACGCCCGGATCCAGTCGATCCTGCGCAAGGCGGGTGAGACGAAGCCGGCCGCGCATCCCGAGCTCGAACTCGCTCCGGCGGAGCGGGCGCTCGGTCTGCACCTGGACGCGTTCGGCGACACGGTCTTCGAGGCGGCCGCGGAGTACGCCCCGCACAAGCTGGCGGCGTATCTGTACCAGCTGGCGTCGCTGTACACGTCGTTCTACGACAAGTGCCCGGTGCTGAAGGCGGAGACGCCCGAGCAGGTGGCGAACCGTCTGTTCCTGTGCGACGTGACGGCCCGGACGTTGCACCAGGGCATGGCCCTGCTGGGCATCCGGACGCCTGAGCGCCTCTGACCGTCCGATAAACGTCCGAAAGCAGACGCGCGGCCCGTCGTCTCCCTGAGGGAGAGGACGGGCCGCTGTCCTGGTACGGAACGGCTGTGCGACTAACGGCTGTTGGCGAAGTTCTTGAACGCGGCCCTGGTGCCCGAGCCGGCGATCCCGTCGATCGCGCCGGTGTAGCCGTAGTGCTGGAGCAGCCGCTGCAGCGCCTTGATGGTGCCCGATCCGACGATGCCGTCGATGGCACCGGTGTAGCCCCAGTACTCCTTGAGGCAGCGCTGGAACGCCTTCCAGCTGTTGGTGCCGAGCTGCCCGTCGATCGCGCCGGTGTAGCCCCAGTACTGCTTCAGCCAGCCCTGGACCTTCTTGGCCTCGGCGGCCGTCAGGCCGAGGTTGTTCACCGCGAGGACGGAGACCTCGGAGCTCACGGCCGGCTGCGTGTCCGGTGCCGCGAAGCTGGTTCCCGCGGTGGCGAGGCTTCCGGCGGCAAGGCCGATGACGGCACTGACGCTGACGAGGGTCCTCGTCCAGACATTCGGTCGCATGCGTTTCCCTCTCGCTCTGACTCGGGCGGCGGCCGCTGCCGCCGGGCTGGCGAAACGAGAGTGCGGGGCCGGCGGCGAGGCTTGCCACAGTTGCCGCGCAAGTGACGTCACCGCGGGACGTCCCGTCCACTGACCTGCTGAAACCTGACGCGGCGTGACGGCACGGCGGGACGCCCGCACCGAGCGGTTGGCCGATTTCGTACCGGTACGCGAACCCGCTCCCGGTGTGGGACGTGGATGCTGATGCAGAATGCAGCCGAGGCATGGGGGCCGCTGACCACGGACCGCGTGCCCGGACCGTGAACGCGAATGGGGGGAACATGTCGCGTTGGGCAGCGCTGCCCGCGGAACTCGACCCGCGCGTACGGCAGTTGGTGGTGCGGTTACGCCGGCTGAAGGACCACAGCGGGCTGAGCCTGCGGCGGCTGGCGGCGAGGACCGGTTACAGCCAGAAGTCGTGGGAACGATATCTGGGCGGCCGCTCGCTGCCGCCCCGGGAGGCCGTCGAGGCGCTGGCCCGGGCGCTCGACGAGGATCCGACCCGCCTACTGGCATTGCACGAGGTCGCCACGGAGGCGTGGGGGAGCAGACGCGCCGAGACGCCCGCGCCGACCGAGCCGACCGAGCCGGAGATCCTTTCGGCCGAAGCCACCGAGGTCACCGAGATCACCGAGGTCACCGACGCCAACGGGACGCGCTCGACGGGCCGTTCGCTGCACGTCGCACTGGTGGCAGGGTCGATCGCCCTGGTGCTGGCCCTGTCCACGGCCGTCCTCCTCGTCGTACGGATGAGCGCCGTACGGATGAGCGGCGAGGAACACGAGCAACCCACGACTCCCCTCGCCGCGACCGCCCCGTCGGCAGCCTCGGCGCCCTCGCGGCCGGCGCCCCCGTACACCTGCCGGCTCGAGCGGATCGACGGCCGCTGGTACGCGGGCATCAGCCCCACCCGGGGCGCGATCCTGGCGAACGGCCACGCGGGCCCCGAGGTGGCCGAGGCGCAGTGTCTGCTGCGCCGGGCGGGCATCTCGCCGGGCGGCATCGACGGGATCTTCGGCCCGGTCACGGAGGACGCGGTCAAGCGGGAGCAGCGGCGGGCGGGACTGGTCGTGGACGGCATCGTCGGGCCGCACACCTGGAAGGCCCTACGGCGATGACTACACCGTCGCCGGAACGGACCCGACTGGCCGCCGTGCTGAGGGATTTGAAGGGGCGCACCGGTCTGAGCCTGGCCGGGCTCGCGGCGAAGACCGCGTTCAGCAAGTCGTCCTGGGACCGCTATCTCAACGGCAGGACGCTCCCTTCGCGCGACGCGGTGCAGGAGCTGTGCCGGCTGGCCGGGGAGCCGGAGGGGCGCTGTCTGGCCCTGTGGGAGATCGCGGAATCGGAGGGAAGCGGGCGGTCGGGGGTGGTGAGGCAGCCGCCTCCGCGTGCGGAGACCACGCCCGCCGGGAGCACCTGCGACAGCGGCGGCACCGCCCACCGCAGCGCGACCCTCGTCGCGGTGCTGGCGTCCGCATCAGCCGTAGTCGTCGGAGGCATCGCCGCGGTGGTCCTCCTCCTCCCGCACCCGGACGGCGAACCGCGTGCCTCGCTGTCACCGCCCCCGTCCGCGACCGGGCCGCGCTGCCAGGGAGAGGTCTGCGAGGGGAAGAGCCCGATGCACATGAAGTGCGCCGGCGCGCCGGAGACCCTCGCCTCCTATCGGACCGCCACCGGCGCCTCGCTGGAACTGCGCTACAGCCAGGAGTGCGGGACGAGTTGGGCCCGGATGTGGGGGACGCGGGTGGGCGACCGGCTGGAGATGTCGGCGTCCGGTGGCGTCCGCAGCGCTCGGATCAAGGACGGCGTCGACGCGGACTCCTACGTCTACACCCCTATGACGGCCGCCGGCCCGGGAGCCGTCGTCCGGGCCTGCTTCCACCCGGCCGCGGGCGGCGGCGAGGAGTGTTTCGACAGCCGTGTGGGCAGGTGAGGCGCGTTGTCAGCGGCTGCCCCTACAGTCACGGGCATGGCGACACTTCCGAACCCTCTGCCGAGGCTCGCGTCCCTCGGTCTGCAACTCCCGCCCGGCGCACTGGTCGACACGACGGATGACGGGCCGTGGCACGAGCCGCTGCTGTGGCTGGCGGACGACCGGTCGGCTCCCGGCGGCTGGGCCGCGCTGCGGCGGACGGCACCGGCCGTCGGCCTGCTCCCGGTCGTCCTCGACGTCGGCGCCGGTCACGGCGGGCCGGAGCAGTGGGAGTTGATGCCGGGCGAGATGTCGTACCCCGGGAATCACGACCCCGAGGAGGTGCTGGAGGAGTTCTGGGACGAGTGCGCGCAGGAGGACGAGGACTGGCCCGGTCTGGCGGGCACCGAACGCGCCGACGACACCACGGACCCCGAATCCGTCGCCTCCGACATCGTGGACTCCCTCCTCGACGGCCATGGCCCCCTGAAGGAGCCCCGTCTCGCCCTGGTCCCGGCCCGCCGCAGCGCGGACATCCCCACGGCGATCGGCTGGATGGGCCCGGCCAACCACGAGAACGACACCGGCCGGCTGTCCGCGGTCCTCCGCTCCTGGGAGGACCGGTTCGGCATACGGGTCGTGGCCCTCGGCTTCGACACCCTCCTGGTGTCCGTCGCCGCACCGCCCAGCACCCCTGCCGAGGCGGAGGCTCTGGCCGCCGAGCACTTCGCGTTCTGCCCGGACAACATCTGGCAGGGCAGCGACCCTTCTCTCACCGCATACGCCGAACACCAGCTCCTCAACCAGCCTGCCTGGCACTTCTGGTGGGACTGACCGCCACACCCTCCGCCCAGTCGTCCTTCACCTGGTCGTGGGCCTGGAGGACCCACAGCTGAAGCGGCGCGTGCGCGAGGCGGCGCCGACGTTCCGCGTCCCGGAACTCGGCAGCCCGCCCGCGAAGTTGATCACCTCGGGCCGGGCGGTGACAGCGAGGATGTCCCGCACGGGCGAACACCCCGCACACAGGGAGCGGCACCCCGCCCCCAGCGCCGCGGGCCGTCCCACGCCGAGCCGCCGGAACCTGGCATCCCCGCAGGTCAGCGGCCGTCCCACGGCTCAGGCGTCCCGAATTCACCGTCGACGGTGGCGGGCAGGACGGATGATCGCGCAGGCTGGGCACCGACCCCAACCCCCAGCCAAGGAGAGGGCCACCCCATGTCGGCGTCCGCACCCCCCGCCCGTCGCCCCCGCGCCCGGCTGCTCGCCGCCACGCTGGTGGCAGTCGCCGCGCTCACGCTCACCGCGTGCGAGGACGGCCACGGCCTGCGCGACGAGGGCCCGTCGACCCCGACCAGCCCCACCGCCACGCCGCCCACGACACCGCCGGCGTCCGAGGGACGGTGACCGCCCCCGTACGCCGGCTCGCCGCGACCGTCACTGGCGGCCGAGCAGCTGCGCGACCTCCGTCGCCCAGTAGGTGAGGATGTTGCGCGCACCCGCCCGCTTGATCCCGGTCAGCGATTCCAGGATCGCCCGGTCCCGGTCGATCCAGCCCTTCTCGGCGGCGGCCTCGATCATCGAGTACTCGCCGGAGATCTGGTAGGCGGCCACCGGCACATCCACCGCGTCGGCGACCCGCGCCAGGATGTCGAGGTAGGGCCCGGCCGGCTTGACCATCACCATGTCGGCGCCCTCCGCCAGATCGAGGGCGAGCTCGCGCAGCGACTCCCGCGCGTTCGCCGGGTCCTGCTGATACGTCTTGCGGTCACCCTTCAGCGACGAGGCGACGGCCTCCCGGAAGGGCCCGTAGAAGGCGGAGGCGTACTTGACGGTGTAGGCGAGGATGGCGACGTCCTCGCGCCCGATCTGGTCGAGCGCGTCACGGACGACGCCGATCTGCCCGTCCATCATCCCGCTGGGCCCCACGACATGGGCCCCGGCGTCGGCCTGGACCTGCGCCATCTCGGCGTACCGCTCAAGGGTGGCGTCGTTGTCGACGCGCCCCTCGGCGTCCAGCACGCCGCAGTGCCCGTGATCGGTGGTCTCGTCGAGGCACAGGTCGGACATGACGAGGAGATCGTCGCCCACCTCGGCGCGCACATCCCGCAGGGCGACCTGGAGAATCCCGTCGGGATCGGTCCCTGGCGTCCCGAGGGCGTCCTTCTTCTCCTCCTCGGGCACGCCGAACAGCATGATCCCGGAGATCCCGGCCGCCACCGCCTCCGCGGCGGCCTTCTTCAGACTGTCCCGCGTGTGCTGGACGACACCCGGCATGGCGGCGATCGGCACCGGCTCGGCGGCGCCCTCACGCACGAAGGCCGGGAGGATGAAGTCGGCCGGGTGCAGCCGCGTCTCGGCGACCATGCGCCGCATGACGGGGCTGGTCCGCAGACGCCGCGGCCGAGTACCGGGGAAGGATCCGTACGTCGTCATGCCACTACGCTACGCCCGCCCCGGCAGCACCTTTGCCGACGACGAGTCGGGACGGAGCCCCGGCATGCGGCGCCCACGTTCCCGGGTCCATCCTGGACGAAAGGGAACGGACAGCCCCCGAACTCCCCACCCCACCCTCCGTCCACGCACCACCACGGAGGCCACGATGACCGCCACCCACCGCAACACCCCCGACCTCTTCGCCCTCTCCCAGGTCCACGGCCCGGTCCTGCACCCCGGCGACGACGGCTACGCCGACGAGGTCACCGGCTTCAACCTGGCCGCGCTGCACACCCCCGACGTGGTCGTGGGCGCGACGGGCGCCGACGACATCGTCGCGGCACTGCGCTGGGCGACGGCCACCGGTACACCGGTCGCGGTCCAGGCGACGGGCCACGGCGCGAACTTCCCGATAGACCACGGTCTGCTGATCAACACGGCCCGGATGACCGACGTACGGATCGACCCGGCCGAGCGCCTGGCCACCGTCGCGGCCGGCGCGAAGTGGCGGCACGTCCTGGACGCGGCCGCACCCGACGGACTCGCCGCGCTCGCCGGCACGTCCACGGACGCGGGCGCCATCGGCTACACGCTGGGCGGCGGGCTCCCCGTCATGGGCAGGGCCTACGGCTACGCGGCCGACCTGGTCCGCTCGTTCCAGGTCGCCACGCCCGACGGCACGCTCAGCGAGTGCGACGTCGACCACGAGCCGGAACTGTTCTGGGCGCTGCGCGGCGGCAAGGGCAACGTAGGCGTGGTCACCTCCATGACGTGCGAACTCCTCCCCCTGGCCACGATCCTGGGCGGCGGTGTCTACTGCCCCGGCGAGCACACCGAGCCCCTGCTGCGCGCCTGGGCCGACTGGACACGGACGATTCCCGACGAGATGTGCAGCGCCTTCACGCTGCTGCGGCTGCCGCCCATCCCGGAGATCCCCGAACCCCTGCGCGGCGGCTTCTGGGCCCGTGTCGCGATCGCCTGGCCCGGGGACCCGACCGAGGGCGAGCGCCTGCTGGCGCCGATCCGCGCGGCCGCGCCGGTGGCGGTCGACACGGTGGAGGAGATGCCGTACGCGGCTCTGGACCGCATCCACGTGGAGCCCCAGGACCCGTTGCCCGCCCGCGAGGCATGCGCCCTGCTGCGCGACCTCACCCCCGAGGTCATCCGCACCTTCTTGGCCGAGGCGGGCCCCGAGGTCCCCGACCACCCGCTGCTCATGGTGGAGATCCGTCACATGGGAGGCGCCCTCTCCCGCCCCGCCCGCGTGGACGACGCGATCTGCGCCCGCGACGCGGAGTACATCCTGGAAACGGTGGGCGTCCTGGCCGCCCCACCGGCAGCCGAGGCCATAGAGCGGGCCACAGCGTCCCTGTACGCCGCGATGTCCCCCTACGGCACCGGCCTCACGATGGTCAATATCCACGGCACCCCGGGCAACGACACCGACCGCGCCCGAGCCTGGACCCCCGAGGTCTACGCCCGCCTACGCCAGGACAAGGCGACGTACGACCCGTCCAACCTGCTCCGCTTCGGCCACACGGTCGGCGCATAGCCCGTCCGGCGTTTGAGGACGTGGGTAGGGCGGCCGGGGCGAGAAACCTCCCGGCCGCACCCACCCCCACCGAACGAACACCTACGTCGTGGACCGCCGCCGCCGGGCCCCCGGCCGCCGCTCGCTCGGCCGAGTCACCGGATCCCCCGCCTCAAGCGCCGCGGCCCTCCGCCGCAGACCGAAGTCGGCAAGCGCCTCGGCCAGCTTGTGCACGGACGGCTCGGGAGCCATCACGTCCACCCGAAGCCCATGCTCCTCGGCAGTCTTCGCCGTGGCAGGCCCGATACAGGCGATCACCGTCACGTTGTGCGGCTTACCGGCGATCCCCACCAGATTCCGCACAGTCGACGACGAGGTGAAGAGAACGGCATCGAAGCCACCCCCCTTGATCGCCTCCCGAGTCTCCGCCGGCGGCGGCGAGGCCCGCACGGTCCGATAGGCCGTGACGTCGTCGACCTCCCAGCCCAGCTCGATCAGCCCGGCCACCAGGGTCTCCGTGGCGATGTCGGCCCGCGGCAGGAACACACGGTCGATCGGGTCGAAGACCGGGTCGTAAGGGGGCCAGTCCTCCAACAGCCCGGCGGCCGACTGCTCCCCGCTCGGCACCAGGTCCGGCTTCACACCGAACGCGATCAGCGCCTTCGCCGTCTGCTCCCCCACCGCCGCGACCTTGATCCCGGCGAACGCACGGGCGTCGAGCCCGTACTCCTCGAACTTCTCCCGCACGGCCTTGACCGCGTTCACCGAGGTGAAGGCGATCCACTCGTACCGCCCGGTGACAAGCCCCTTGACCGCCCGCTCCATCTGCTGAGGCGTCCGCGGCGGCTCGACGGCGATCGTCGGCACCTCGTGCGGCACGGCCCCGTACGACCGCAGCTGGTCGGAGAGCGAAGCCGCCTGCTCCTTCGTACGCGGCACGAGCACCCGCCACCCGAAGAGCGGCTTGGACTCGAACCACGACAGCTGATCCCGCTGAGCAGCGGCAGAACGCTCACCGACCACGGCTATCACCGGCCGCCCGCCCTCCGGCGAGGGCAGCACCTTGGCCTGCTTCAGGGTCTGGGCGACCGTCCCCAGCGTCGCGGTCCACGTCCGCTGACGCGTCGTCGTACCGGCGACCGTGACCGTCATCGGCGTATCGGGCTTGCGCCCCGCCGAGACCAGCTCACCGGCAGCCGCGCCCACGGAGTCCAGCGTCGTCGACACGACCACGGTCCCGTCGGACGCCCCGACCTCGGTCCAGCAACGGTCGGACGCCGTGCGCGCGTCCACGAACCGCACGTCCGTGCCCTGCGCGTCCCGCAGCGGCACCCCGGCATACGCGGGCACGCCCACGGCGGCGGCGACACCCGGCACGACCTCGAACGGCACGCCCGCCGCGGCGCACGCCAGCATCTCCCCGGTGGCGTACGTGTCGAGCCCGGGATCCCCGGACACCGCACGCACGACCCGCCTGCCGCTGCGCGCGGCCTCCATGACAAGATGTGCGGCATCCCGCACCGCGGGTAGCCCAGCGGTCGTTGACGCGCCGTCAACAACCGCTAGCTGAGGCGTGCCTGTGCCGGGACCGGTGTCCCCAGGGGGGCCCGTGTCCGTGTGCACTTCGGCTACGCCGGTTCTGGCGTGCTTGCGCACCACGTCGAGCACCTCGTGCTCGGCGACGAGTACGTCGGCGTTCGCCAGCGCCTCGACGGCGCGGAGAGTCAGCAGCCCCGGATCCCCGGGTCCGGCACCGAGGAAGGTGACGTGCCCGTGTTCAAGGCCGGCGGGAAGGGTGGTGGGGCTCACTGTGCTCGCTCCCCCATCAGACCGGCCGCGCCCTGGGCAAGCATCTCGGTAGCGAGTTCGCGACCGAGCGCCAGCGCTTGGTCGTGCGTCTCGGGCACGGGACCGGTGGTGGACAGCTGCACCATCCGCGAGCCGTCGGTCGTGCCGACGACGCCGCGCAGGCGCATTTCCTTGACAATCTGCCCGTCGGCCAGAAGGTCGGCCAACGCACCCACAGGTGCGCTGCAACCGGCCTCCAGGGCGGCGAGCAGTGAGCGCTCGGCGGTCACGGCGATCCGTGTGAACGGGTCGTCGAGCTCGCCGAGCGCGGCGATCAGGTCCGCGTTGTCCGCGGTGCACTCGATCGCCAGTGCCCCCTGGCCGGGGGCGGGCAAAACAGTGTCGACCGACAGGAAGTCGGTCACCTCGTCGAGGCGGCCGATACGGCTCAGACCGGCCGCGGCCAGCACCACCGCGTCAAGCTCGCCGTCGCGCACGTACCGGATCCGCGTGTCCACGTTCCCGCGGATCGCGACCGTCTCGAAGTCCAGCCCGTGGCTGCGCGCGTACGCGTTCAGCTGCGCCATCCGGCGCGGCGAACCGGTACCGATGCGCGCGCCGCGCGGCAGGTCGGTGAGCTTCAGGGCGTCCTGGGCGACGATCACATCGCGCGGGTCCTCGCGCTCGGGGACGGCCGCCAGGGCCAGCTCCTCGGGCTGCGCGGTCGGCAGGTCCTTGAGCGAGTGCACCGCGAAGTCGACCTCGCCCTTGAGGAGCGCGTCGCGCAGGGCGGTGACGAACACGCCCGTGCCGCCGATCTGCGCGAGTGCCTCGCGCGAGACATCGCCGTACGTGGTGATCTCGACGAGCTCGACGGGCCGTCCGGTCACCTGGCTCACCGCGTCGGCGACCTGCCCGGACTGGGCCATGGCGAGCCTGCTGCGCCTGGTCCCGAGCCGTAGTGCCTGCTGAGTCATCGTGGGCCTCGGTCCTTCTCGGTGCTGTCCTCGGCGCGCGAGACGGAGGCCACCGTCTCCTGGTCGAGGTCGAACAGGGTCCTCAGGGCATCCGCGTACCCCGCGCCGCCCGGCTCGGCCGCCAGCTGCTTGACCCGCACGGTCGGCGCGTGCAGCAGCTTGTCGACCACGCGCTTGACGGTCTGCGTGATCTCGCCGCGGTGCTTGTCGTCGAGGCCCGGCAGACGGCCCTCCAGGCGCGCGATCTCGTTCGCCACGACATCGGCGGCCATCGCGCGCAGCGCGACGACGGTGGGCGTGATGTGCGCGGCCCGCTGCGCCGCGCCGAAGGCCGCGACCTCGTCGGCGACGATACGGCGGACCTGGTCGACGTCGGCGGCCATCGGAGCGTCGGCGGAGGCTTCCGCCAGCGACTCGATGTCGACCAGTCGCACCCCGGCCAGCCGGTGCACGGCCGCGTCGATGTCGCGCGGCATGGCGAGGTCGAGGAGCGAGAGCGCCGGCGCGGGCCGCGGCACCCCGGCGACGGGCTCGGGCCTGCGGCGCTCGGGGATGCGGCCGACGGTGGCCACGGTCGCGGCGAGCGCGGTGATCAGCTCGGCATCGGCCTCGGGGCTGCGCCGGGCGGCCTCACGCCGGTCGACGGCGCTGCCCGCGGCCCACGCCGCGTGCTGCTCCAGGGTGGCCGCGTCCATACCGGCGACGGCGGCCTCGCCGAGCACGGAGAAACCTCCCTGCACGGCGGCGACGTCCAGCGGGCAGTTCTCGTCGGTGCCGACGCTGGT
This sequence comes from Streptomyces sp. NPDC111802, assembly GCF_055634335.1. Lineage (NCBI taxonomy): Bacteria > Bacillati > Actinomycetota > Actinomycetes > Kitasatosporales > Streptomycetaceae > Streptomyces > Streptomyces sp. NPDC111802. Next base: position 149,574 of record NZ_JBVKCZ010000023.1, read on the forward strand.
CGGCGGCAGCGGGGTCTGCCGTACGTCGGTGCCGTCGGCGTGCGCCCTGGGGGCGGGCGCCCTGTCAGCCGTACGACCGCCGATCGCGGCCTCGTCGAAGCCGAACGGCTGACCGGTACGGCCCTCCACCGCGGCCGCGACCTCCTCGGCCGCGAGGACGAGGCCGGTCGCGCCGGTGCAGGAGACGGCGATGTCGGCACGTGTCAGCTCGACCGGCACCGAATCCATCGGTACCGCGCGGGCCAGCACGTCCGTGTCGTCGGCCTCGGTGAGGATCTCCGCGAGACGCTCGGCGCGGTCGTGGGTGCGGTTGGCGACGACGATCTCGGCGACACCGGCACGCGCGAGCGTGGCGGCGGCCAGCGAGGACATCGAACCGGCGCCGATGACCAGGGCCTTCTTGCCCCGGGCCCACGCCGTGACATCCGTCCCCTCGGACAGCTGCTCCAGGCCGAAGGTGACCAGGGACTGCCCGGCACGGTCGATACCGGTCTCGGAGTGGGCGCGCTTGCCGACGCGCAGGGCCTGCTGGAACAGGTCGTTCAGCAGCCGTCCGGCGCTGTGCAGCTCCTGCGCCTTGGCGAGGGAGTCCTTGATCTGTCCGAGGATCTGCCCCTCGCCCACGACCATGGAGTCGAGCCCGCAGGCCACCGAGAACAGATGGTGGACGGCCCGGTCCTCGTAGTGGACGTAGAGATACGGCGTGAGCTCGTCGAGCCCCACCCCGCTGTGCTGGGCGAGCAGCGTGGACAGCTCCGCGACACCGGCGTGGAACTTGTCCACGTCGGCGTACAGCTCGATGCGGTTGCAGGTGGCCAGCACGGCGGCCTCGGTGGCCGGCTCGGCGGCGACCGTGTCCTGCAGCAGCTTGATCTGGGCGTCCACGCCCAGCGTCGCGCGCTCCAGGACGCTGACCGGGGCGCTGCGGTGGCTCAGCCCCACGACGAGGAGACTCATGCCGGCATCACGGCGGGTACGTCCCCGTCGGGCCCCTGGTCGGCGGATTCGTCGGACTCGCGAGTGACGGCGGCCGGTCCGGCGCCGTCCGTGTGGGCCGCGTGGGCCGTGTGGGCCTCCTCGCCGGCCTTGCGCTGCTCGTGGAAGGCGAGGATCTGCAGCTCGATGGACAGGTCCACCTTGCGCACGTCGACGCCGTCCGGGACGGACAGCACGGTCGGCGCGAAGTTCAGGATGGAGGTGACCCCGGCGGCCACGAGCCGGTCACAGACCTGCTGGGCGGCGCCGGCGGGTGTGGCGATGACGCCGATGGACACGCCGTTGTCGTCGATGATCTTTTCCAGCTCATCGGTGTGCTGCACCGGAATCCCCGCGACGGGCTTGCCCGCCATGGACGGGTCGGCGTCGATGAGCGCGGCCACCCGGAAACCGCGGGAGGCGAACCCGCCGTAGTTGGCGAGGGCGGCGCCCAGGTTACCGATACCGACGATCACAACCGGCCAGTCCTGGGTCAGGCCGAGTTCGCGGGAGATCTGGTAGACGAGATACTCGACGTCATAGCCGACACCCCTCGTGCCGTACGACCCGAGGTACGAGAAGTCCTTGCGCAGCTTGGCGGAGTTGACCCCCGCCGCGGCCGCGAGCTCCTCGGAGGAGACCGTGGGTACCGAGCGCTCCGACAACGCGGTCAGGGCTCGGAGGTACAGCGGAAGCCGGGCGACGGTGGCCTCGGGAATCCCTCGGCTGCGGGTCGCCGGTCGGTGAGTTCGGCCAGTTGCCACGGTGCTCCTGCGGGTAGAGCGGGGCTGTAGGCGGTCACACGTCCCTACATGACCGCCCCGTCGAATGCAGGCTATGTCTTTGTGAACGCGTGCACAAAGATGGTGTCCGATTTGCCCGCCCAACGTGACCGGGCTCACGCACGCCCGGCGCACGGGTATGGAACCGGCGCATACGCACCACCGTTCCTCAACTCTTGGGGGCAAAACCGCACACTCTCCTCAACGATTCCCGCCCCCGAGACCAAGTCGCCGTCGATCCTAAGCCGTTCCCGGAGGACTTTGGACTACCCGGTCAGTGCTTTGCGGAGGCGATCCTCGTTCACGCGCCAGAAGGTGTGCTGGGTGCCGTCGACGAGGACGACGGGGATCTGTTCCCAGTACTGGTCGTGGAGTTGGGGGTCCTGGTTGATGTCCTTGAGTTCCCATGGGACCCCCAGTTCGGCACACACCCTCTCGACGGTGGCCTGTGCGTCATCACACAGATGACAGTCCGGTTTGCCGATGAGAGTGACGAGCCGGTCCTGCGGGGACTTGGCCGTGGTGCGACGAAAGAGGGGGCTCATGTCAGCCATTCTCCCGCGCCGACGCGCGGATGCCCGGCCGTCGCCCAACCACACTGTTTAACTGCGCGGTCGCGGAGAGTTCACAACCTCCAAACCTCTCGACTCCGGAAGCACCGAACAAACTGGCTATGCTCACGGTCATGGCCGCTCTTCGATGGCTCACTCCCCGTAGGCGCTCCGCCACGGCACGGAGCGTGTTGGCTGGCGAGGCCTCGGCGGAGGCAGCGCGCAAGTCGTCGCAGGAAGCGACGGAGGTCTCGGAGGCCGAACCGGAGTTCCCGGTGCTCGGCGACGAGAAGGCCGCCGCGTTCTTCGACCTCGACAACACCGTGATGCAAGGTGCCGCCCTGTTCCACTTCGGCCGGGGCCTGTACAAGCGGAAGTTCTTCGAGACACGGGACCTCGCGAGGTTCGCCTGGCAGCAGGCGTGGTTCCGGCTGGCGGGCGTGGAGGACCCGGAGCACATGCAGGACGCGCGTGACTCCGCGCTCTCCATCGTCAAGGGCCACCGGGTCGCCGAGCTGACGTCGATCGGCGAGGAGATCTACGACGAGTACATGGCCGAGCGCATCTGGCCGGGCACCCGGGCGCTGGCCCAGGCCCATCTGGACGCGGGCCAGAAGGTCTGGCTGGTGACGGCGGCCCCCGTGGAGATCGCCCAGGTCATCGCCCGCCGCCTCGGCCTCACCGGCGCGCTGGGCACGGTGGCGGAGTCCGTGGACGGTGTCTACACGGGCAAGCTGGTGGGCGAGCCCCTGCACGGCCCGGCGAAGGCGGAGGCGGTACGCGCCCTGGCCGCGGCGGAGGAACTGGACCTCTCCCGCTGCGCGGCCTACAGCGACTCGCACAACGACATCCCGATGCTCTCCCTGGTCGGCCACCCCTACGCCATCAACCCCGACACCAAGCTCCGCAAACACGCCCGCCAACTGGACTGGCGCCTACGCGACTACCGCACCGGCCGAAAGGCAGCGAAGGTCGGCATCCCGGCGGCCGCCGGCGTGGGCGCGGTGGCCGGCGGCACAGCAGCAGCGATCGCGCTGCACAGACGACGGCGGTAGCACCACGCCGGGGTGGGCGCGGTGGCCGACGACACGACAGCGGCCATCGCGCCGCACGCGCTACGGCGGTAGCACCACACCGGGTTAGGCGCGGTGACCGGCGGCACGACAGCGGCCATCGCGCCGCACAGACGACAGCAGTAGCACCACGCCGGGTCGGGCACGGTGGCCGACGGCACGACAGCGGCCATCGCGCCGCACGCGCTACGGCGGTAGCACCACACCGGGTTAGGCACGGTGGCCGACGACACGACAGCGGCCATCGCGCCGCACAGGCGACAGCAGTAGCACCACACCGGGTTAGGCACGGTGGCCGACGGCACGACAGCGGCCATCGCGCCGCACGGGCGACGGCGGTACCACCACGCCGGGTTGGGGGCGCACGGAGCGCCTGCTCATGCGACATGCGTCGCGAGAGAGGCACCGCTCCTTGACGCCGCCCACGGCGGGCGAACGTCCCCGGCACGTCCCCTTACCGCCGCGGGCGACTGGAGCCCGGCGGGGCCCTTACCGCCGCCGGCGACAGCGGCCCGGGGGGCCTGCCATCCCTCCAGGCACCCTCAGCACCTTCGCCCACGACACCGACAGAAGGCCACAACGCCTCGCCTCTCAGCGCTCGTAGCAACCCAGCGCCTTCGTCTCCCAGCGCCGGTCGAGCAATCCAGCCCGCCCACATCCAAGGCCGAATCCGCCCCGCCCCAACCCCACCGACCCGCTGCGGCGATTGGCGACGACAATTCTCGGCGCCACCGACACGCGCGAGCGCGGTAGCGACCAGCGCGGACATCGAACCGGCGCCAACGACCAGGGGCCCGGCCCTACGCCCACCCTCCCCGTTTTTCAGCCGGCCCGGCGTTTGAGGACGAGTCCACGCCGTCCCTAACCCCCACCTCCACCCGCTGGGGCCGCAGGCGCTCGCTGGGCGCCGGCCCGCACCATCCGGCCGGCCCGAGGTGCGAGGGCGAGCCCGTGCCGCCCCTGGCCCCACCCACAGAGACCCGGCGCCCCCCAACGCCCACCCCCACACCTCAGCCCATCCGCCCTTGAGAACGAGTCCACGCCCCAACCCCCACCCACCCACTGGGGCCCGGCCACCCCCAACGCCCACCCCTCAGCCCGTCCGGCGTTTGAGGACAAGGCCCCTTCAGGGCCGGCAGCGGGGGCCCGGGGGCGGCAGCCCCCGGAAGGCACCGGGGTTGAAGGGGCAGCGCCCCTGGGGGATGGGACGGGTAGGGGCGGCGGGGGCGAGAAAAAGTTCGGTACAGACCCGACCACGCCCGACCGCGGAGCCCAATCCGCACCTCATACCCCCACAACTCCCTGTCCAGTCCCCTTGGCTGCACACGGCCACAACACGCCCCGGAGTAAGCCGGAACACGGACGATTTCGATCAACAACCGCTCACTCTGCGGTACTTGATCGGGCGTCAATCGGTTACAGAAGAGACGCAACCGGTGATTTGAGCAACTGGGCGTAGCAGTGCCTGTACGAAGCGTTATTCTCCTCAGACGCAAACCGGTACCTCTCCGTCGCTACGACGGGTGAACGTTCCGCACTGCACGTGATGGAAGCTCTGCCTCTGGGAGTCCCGTGTACCCACACGTCGGGGTTGACGCCTCGGGCCTGGCTACGCTCCGCGCAACGGTCCAAGACCTGCTGCGCGGCTTCGTCCCCACCGCGTACGCCGTCCCCGCCCTCGCCGTTACCACCGCGCCCGTAGGCCCGTGCTACGCACTCGCCGACGGCAGCGCCGCCGTCGGCAGACGGGGACGCTCGGCCGGTGCGGCGACCGCTCGCCGGCCCGCCGCGGACAGCGACAGCGCTCGAATGATGGATCTCGTCGAACGCGCACAGGCCGGCGAGGCCGACGCATTCGGACGTCTCTACGACCAGTACAGCGACACCGTGTACCGCTACATCTATTACCGGGTCGGAGGAAAGGCCACCGCCGAAGACCTCACAAGCGAGACCTTTCTGCGGGCACTCCGCCGCATCGGTACCTTCACCTGGCAGGGCCGAGACTTCGGCGCCTGGCTCGTCACCATCGCCCGCAACCTCGTCGCCGACCACTTCAAGTCCAGCCGCTTCCGCCTCGAGGTGACCACGGGCGAGATGCTCGACGCCAACGAGGTCGAGCGGTCCCCCGAGGACTCCGTCCTCGAGTCACTCTCCAACGCCGCGCTCCTCGACGCCGTACGACGTCTCAACCCGCAGCAGCAGGAGTGCGTCACCCTCCGCTTCCTCCAGGGCCTCTCCGTCGCCGAGACCGCCCGCGTCATGGGCAAGAACGAGGGCGCCATCAAGACCCTCCAGTACCGAGCCGTCCGCACCCTGGCCCGACTGCTGCCGGAAGACGCACGCTGAGCGCGCCACGGGCGCCACCCCACCACTCTCCGCAACCTCCAACTCACCGTCGGTGAAAGTCTGTTGACTTCGCGGTCCGTTCATCCTCCGTCCGTAACCCAAGTGCCGCGCCACTCGTTGTGCGGGATGCAGGCTCCCTGTGGTCACTCCCTGGCCGACTTCGATCACTCGATCGTGTGCATGTGGTCAGGGCGTGTGACCCTCAGGACCCCCTGGGGAGCCGACCGTCATCACGAGAGGAGGTGCCGCCAGTGATCGCGAACGTATCGGCACACCGGCGGGCGAACGCCTTCGCCCAGGCCCTGGACGAGCTGACCGACCGTGGCTCGGCGGCCGCGCAGCCCGAGCAGCCCGATGAATCGGCACCGGCACCGGCTGCTGCGGAACAGTCCGAGCAGGGGCGCCTGTTGGCCCTCAGCACCAGTCTCGGCGAACTACCGAAGCCCGAACTCGACCCCGAGGTCAAGGTGGTCCAGCGGGCCCAGCTCGTGGCCGCGATGGAGGCCATGCTTCGGGAGGGCACCGCGGGCGACGAGGTGGGCCCCGCCCTGCCCGGACAGCGTTCGCAGCGGGCACGGGGAGTTCACCGTGCCTCACCGCTGGGGAAGTTGCGACCGCACTCACGGCTCGCCAAGGGCCTCACCGCGGGCGGGCTCAGCGTCGGTGTCGCCGCGGGAGCCTTCGGCGGAGTGTCCGCCGCGAGTTCCGACGCCCTGCCCGGTGACTCCCTCTACGGCCTCAAGCGAGGCATCGAGGACTTCAAGCTCAACGTCCTGGCCGACGGCGACGACGAGCGTGGCCGCGCCTACCTCGACCATGCCTCCACCAGGCTGAGCGAGGCACGACGGCTGATGGAGCGCGGCCGCGGCGGACAGCTCGACCACGAGTCGATGGCGGAGATCCGCCGCGCCCTGTCCGGCATGCGGCACGACGCCTCGGAGGGACACCGACTGCTGCGCGAGGCGTACAAACGCCACCCGGGCTCGCTGGGCCCCATCCAGGCGCTCTCCGCCTTCTCCCGCTCGCACCGCGTGGCATGGGGCCACCTCCGCGAACGGCTGCCCCTCCAGCTCGGGGACGTCGGGGACGAGGTGTCGTCGGTCTTCGACGCCATAGACGAAGAGGTCGCCCCGCTGGAGTCCCTGCTCCCGCAGCAGCCGCCCCAGAACGGCGACGGCAAGCGCCGCGGCGGCTCCGGATCGGCATCCACCGGTACGTCGGGTTCGGACCGGTCGGCCCGCCCCAGCACCGGCGGCAGCAGCTCCTCCGACGGCAACCGGTCCAGCCGCCCGAGCAACTCGGCCGACTCCTCCGGCAGCGAGAACGAGGGCCTGCTCGGCGGAAGCACCGGCGGCCTCCTGGACCCCCCGAAGGACACCGGCACCTCGGGCTCGTCCTCCTCCACCCCCACCCCGACCACCGAACCGGCCGTCACCCTCCCACCCCTGCTCCCCGGCCTCCTACCCGGCCTGGGCATTGACAGCGAGGACACGAACTAGCACCGCGGAGTCAGCCGTACGGCGATGGGGCGCCCCTCTCAGAAGGGGCGCCCCATCGCCGTAGAAAAGAACACCCAGCCGCCGTCAGAAGAACACCGACCGCCGCTGCACCAGCAACTTGTACAACGTGTGCTGGATCTGCTCCCTCACCTGGTCCGTCAGATTGAACATCAGCATCGGATCCTCCGCCGCCTCCGGCGGATACCCGTCCGTCGGGATCGGCTCGCCGAACTGGATCGTCCACTTCGTGGGCAGCGGGACGGCACCCAGCGGACCCAGCCACGGAAACGTCGGCGTCAGCGGGAAGTACGGGAAACCCAGCAGCCGGGCCAGAGTCTTCGCGTTGCCGATCATCGGGTAGATCTCCTCCGCGCCGACGATCGAGCACGGGATGATCGGCGCGCCCTTGCGCAGGGCCGTGGAGACGAAGCCGCCGCGGCCGAAGCGCTGGAGTTTGTAGCGCTCGCTGAAGGGCTTGCCGATGCCCTTGAAGCCCTCCGGCATCACACCGACCAGCTCGCCCTGCCCCAGCAACCGCTCGGCGTCCTCGGCGCAGGCCAGGGTGTGGCCCAGTTTGCGGGCGAGTTCGTTGACCACCGGCAGGACGAAGACCAGGTCGGCGGCGAGCAGGCGCAGGTGCCGCCCGGCCGGGTGGTTGTCGTGGACGGCGACCTGCATCATCAGGCCGTCCAGCGGCAGCGTGCCCGAGTGGTTGGCCACGATCAGCGCGCCGCCCTCGGAGGGGATGTTCTCGACGCCCTTCACCTCGACCCGGAAGTACTTCTCGTACACCGGGCGCAGCAGGGACATCAGGACCTGGTCGGTGAGCTCCTCGTCGTATCCGAAGTCGTCCACCTCGTAGTCCCCGGTGAGGCGGCGGCGCAGGAAGGCCAGGCCACTCGCGATGCGCCGCTCCAGGCCGCCACTGTCGTCGTCCTGGGGCCTCACAGGGGCCGGCTCTTCCTCACGTGTCACAGGAACATCCTGCGCGAAGGACCGTCCCGGGAGGGGCTGGACCTCGCGTACCAGCGTGGATTCACCGCTCTTGCGTCGGCTCCCCGCGCTCCGGCGCCGCAGCGGCCGCTGAACGGCGCTCCCGCGGGACCGGTCGTCGTCGAACGGAATGACCTTGGCGTCCGCCATCGTTGATGCGCTCCTCAGTTGGCGCTCTGCGTCGGGGAGTGACCGCCGCCCAGGACGGGCAGCGCGGCGATCCGGTCGACGGCCCCCGCAAGGGCCTCCGGCGGCAGCAGACCCGGTCCGCGGCTGCGCGCGAACTCCGCGAAGGTCTCCGCCGTCGTGTACTTCGGCTGGAATCCGAGGGTCTCCCGCATCTGGTCCGTCGCCACCACCCGGCCGTGCGTGAGCAGCCGGATCTGCTCCGGCGAGAAGTCCGACATGCCCAGCGTACGCACCAGGGAGCCCGCCCAGGTGACCGCGGGCAGCAGCAGTGGCACCGTGGGCCGGCCCAGCCGCCGGGAGCACTGCGAGAGCAGCAGCGCGCCGTCGCCGGCGATGTTGAAGGTGCCGCTGTTGAGCGTGCCCCGTGCCGGCTCGTGCGAGGCGATGCGCAGCACCTCGATCACATCGTCCTCGTGCACGAACTGCAGCCGCGGGTCGTAGCCCAGCACGGTCGGCAGCACCGGCAGCGAGAAGTACGAGGCGAGCGGCGTGTCCGCGCTGGGGCCCAGGATGTTGGCGAACCGCAGCACGCACACGGCGACATCGGGCCTGCGGCGCGCGAAGCCCCGCACATACCCCTCGACCTCGACCGCGTCCTTGGCGAAGCCACCGCTGGGCAGGGACTTGGGCGGGGTGGTCTCGGTGAAGACGGCCGGATCACGGGGCGCGGATCCGTACACGTTCGTACTGGACTTGACCACGAGCCGCTTCACGGTGGGGGACTTCTGGCAGGCGCCGAGCAGCTGCATCGTCCCGATGACGTTGGTCTCCTTGACCGTGGTCCGGCTGCCGCTGCCGAGCGCGGTTCCGGTCACGTCCATGTGTACGACGGTGTCGGCGCCGCTCTCCGCCAGCACCCGCGCGATGGTGGGCTGCCGGATGTCGGCCTGGATGAAGTCGGCACCGCCCAGGTGGTGCTCGGGCGGGACCGCGTCCACGGCGACCACCCGGTCCACCTCCGGGTCACGCTGGATCCGTCGTACGAAACGACCCCCCAGTTGACGGGCCACTCCGGTCACGAGCACGACCTTGCCCAAGATCAGCGCCTTCCTTCCAGCACACTCGTACCCCAGCCGAGTTCCCCGTGTGCGGCCAACTTAGCGGGTCGGTGTTGCGCTGTGATGACCGCCCAATGCACGAAGTGACGAGAAATCCATGCGTACGACCGGATGGGTCAGTCGTATGTCCAGGCGTACGCACAGAGTTCGGCCCTTCGCACGCCGTCCCGATACACATGTGGCCCCCCACCAGGTGTGGTGGGGGGCCACAATCGCGCTGCTTACGCGGCGTCGCTCTACTTCTTGTTGCGACGCTGAACGCGCGTGCGCTTGAGCAGCTTGCGGTGCTTCTTCTTCGCCATCCGCTTGCGCCGCTTCTTGATAACAGAGCCCACGACTACCCTCGCTCACTTCTCATCACTCGGTGTTTGGGCGCCATGGGCCCATACGACCTACGAGGGGCCAGCCTACCCGCCCGAGCGCTGAGGTCGTAATCGAGGGGGCGAGAGGGAATCCTGAACAGCCCTGAGGATCCCTCCCGCCCTTTGCCGTCAGGCGGTTTCCACCCCCACGTAGCTCTCGCGGAGATATTCGTGAACCGCTTGCTCCGGGACGCGGAAGGACCGCCCCACACGGATCGCGGGCAGATGACCGCTGTGCACCAACCGGTACACGGTCATCTTCGACACTCGCATCACCGAGGCGACTTCCGCCACGGTAAGGAACTGAACCTCGTTCAGAGGCCTCTCGCCAGCTGCAGCCATGACACACCTGAACCTTCCGCACTCGACGGCCACCGGCTTCCCCTTCCGGTGACTCTTCGTCGTTGCGTGCTCACTCCCCAATGTAGGGGCGTGTGATGCGAGTGGGGAAGAGGTGCAGCCATCGGCGACCTACTGTGACAGACACGCTCGATTGAGTACGTAGCGGGTAAGCGGCCGGTAGTAATCAGACCGCACGGCGTCATCAAGTGGAACCACCACGGACACGGACCCCTCGGCCTGCCCCACAAAGAGCGCGGGGTCATTCGTATCGGCCGGACCAATGGCCTCAAACCCCAGCTGACCTGCCCCGCAGACCCAACCGTGATCCCCGATCACCAGCTCCGGCATGGGCCCGCCGGCCTCCGCCGCGGCCGCCAGCGCGGTACGAACCGGGAGGGGTGAGTGCGTGTGTGCGCCGGGCTCACAACCGGGGCGTAAGAGGCCGGGTTCTCGCATCAGCGCGACTCCTCGTACGTAGGCAAGGTTGTACGTGCGTAGGCCGAACCGGGTCGTTATGTCGACACAGCGACCATGCGCAGGGGTGAGGACGGTACACCCCGCCGCCGACAACGCGTCCGCCAAGGCGGCGTAGAACCCGAGCAGTCGGTGGGGGTGCCCGGTGCCGAGCAGGACAGGGGCGCCGTGCTGGGCGGCTGCCGCGAGGCGGTCCGCGAAGGCATCCAGAGCGGTCAGAGTCAGCTCAGGGTCGATCACATCATGACCAGAAGTGTGGTTCGGATCGGCCGAAACCCCGCACTTCTCCGCCATCAACGCAATCAAATCGCGCAGTCCCCAGGTCCTCACGGGATCAAGGCCGAGCAGTGCGCGGGGGTCGCGAGCGGCGAAGAGACGGTAGCTCCGCAGGCTCTCCTCACGGGAGGTGGCCACGGGACCGGCCAGACGCGCGGCGAGGAGGTGGGCGCGCAGGGCACCGGTGGTCAGCACGTGAGCGATGGTGGCCGACGAGGCGGACGAATGCCTCGAGAACCGGAAAACACCGCACAGTTGGCGTAACGGCCACCATGACAGCGGTGACAGAACAGCGACAAAAACGCCCACAACCGTCCGATGGGCTCCCTGGTCTCACAACACGTGTGCGGCGCCTGCCAGTTGACCGACGTACCGGCAGCCGCCGGGCGTACCGAGCGCCGCACACGCCGACCATCACCACAGGGGGAACACCATGAGCATGAAGCTGACCCGTCGTACGGCCGCCACCGCCGCGACCCTCGCCGCCCTCACCCTGGGCGGCACGCTGGCCACGACCGCCCCGGCATCGGCGGCCACCACCGCCGGCGCGTACAACGGCAAGTGCGGCGCCGGCTACTACGTCCAGGACTGGACGGAGATCCGCGACTCGGCACGGAAGACCATCGGCACCGTGTACGTCACCTACAGCCGGGAGACCGAGCAGCACTGCGCCGTGCTGGTCCGCACGAACCCCGGGACCCGGATGTTCATGGAGGTCACCCTCGACACCGCGCCCTCCTCCGGCAAGCCCGAGCGGGACTACGGCTCCTTCTCCTCCTACGCCGGCCCGGTGTACCTGGACACCTCGAAGTTCGACGCCCAGTGCCTCGAGTGGAGCGGCACGGTCGACATCTACTACAACAGCGTGCAGGGCCTCTGCTCCTGAACCGAGCGGGCGTTCCCGCTACGGCAGCAGCCCCCGCAGCGGGAACGCCGCCCGCCGGGCCGCCAGTACGGCCTGGTCGAGCCGGTCCGCGGGGTCGTACCCCGACTCCCAGTCCTGCCAAGACAGCGGCCACCGTCCGTCGGTCATCCGGGCCGGCGCCAACTGCCGAGTCCGCGCGAAGACCTCCTGCCGCCAGCTCTCCGGGATCATCGCCTCGGGCTCGATCGGCCGCCCCGCCGCGATGCCCACGAGATGCGTCCACGACCGCGGCACGACCTCCACCACGGCATAACCGCCTCCGCCGAGCGCGACCCACTTCCCGTCGGCGTGCTCGTGCGCGAGGTCGTGACACGCCATCTGCACGGCCCGCTGCGCGTCCAGCGACACGGCCAGGTGCGCCAGCGGGTCCTCGAAGTGGGTGTCGGCGCCGTGCTGTGTGACCAGCACCTGCGGCCGGAAGTCCGCGATCAGCTCCGGCACCACGGCATGGAACGCCCGCAGCCACCCGGCGTCCCCGGTGCCCGCCGGCAGCGCCACGTTGACCGCCGAGCCCTCGGCGCTCGGCGCGCCGGTCTCCTCCGGCCATCCGGTCTGCGGGAACAGCGTGCGGGGGTGCTCGTGCAGCGAGATCGTCAGCACCCTCGGATCGTCCCAGAACGCCGCCTGCACACCGTCCCCGTGGTGCACGTCGACATCGATGTACGCCACCCGCTCGGCGCCCAGCTCCAGCAGACGCGCGATGGCGAGCGAGGCGTCGTTGTAGATGCAGAAGCCCGAGGCGCCGCCCGGCATGGCATGGTGCAGCCCGCCCGCGAAGTTCACCGCGTGCAGCGCCTCCCCGCGCCACACCGCCTCCGCGGCCCCGACCGACTGCCCGGCGATCAACGCCGACACGTCGTGCATCCCGGCGAACGCCGGATCGTCCAGGGTGCCGAGCCCGTACGACTGGTCCGCCGCCCTCGGCTCGGCCGAAGCCGCCTTCACGGCCTCGATGTAGTCCTCCCGGTGGACGAGCCGCAGCGTCGACTCCCCGGCCGGCTTGGCCGCGACGACCTCCACCTCCCGATCGAGCCCGAAGGCATCGACGAGTTTCCGGGTCAGGGCAAGCCGGACCGGATCCATCGGATGCTCCGGACCGAAGTCATAGCCCGTTACTGCCTCGTCCCACATCAGCTGTGCGCGGCCGCTCATGCTTGTCACCGTATCGGTCCGGTTGAGCCGCGAACGAACGGGCGTACACAAGCGTCACCAGCACCAACACCATCGGCACCAGCATGGCCCCGCGATAGTTCCAGGTGTCCCCCAACGCCCCCACCAACGGCGAACCGATCAAAAACCCCACATAGTTGAAGACATTGAGCCGCGCAACGGCCGCATCCGAAGCCCCCGGGAACAACCGCCCGGCCGCCGCGAAGGTCTGCGGCACCAGCACGCACAATCCCACCCCGACGAGCGTGAATCCCAGCATCCCGACCCACGCCCCCGACGCCCAGGCCACCACCGCGAACCCGCCCGCCGCCACCAGCGCCCCGCCCCGCACGACCGCCACGGCCCCGAACCGCCGCACCCCGAAGTCCCCGATGGCCCGCCCCAGCAGCGTGGTCACCATGTAGACGTTGTACGGCACGGTGGCCAGCTGCTCCGAGCTCCCCAGCACGTCCTGCAGATACTTCGCACTCCAGTTGGAGACAGTCGAGTCCCCGATGTACGCGAAGGTCATCACCAGGCACAGCGGCAGCAGCATCCTGAAGACGACGGGCCCGGTCCCGGCCGAGGTCTCCGCCGCCGCATCCGAGGGACCGGCGCCCCCGTCGACGTACCACCGACTCCCCACCAGCGCGGCAGGCACCAGCACCACGACGACCGGCAGATACGACACGAACAGCGCCAGATCCCAGTGCGCCCCCACCCACGCCAGCGAGGCCCCCACGATCCCGCCCAGGCTGTACGCGGCATGGAAGCTGAGCATGATGCTTCGCCCGTACGACCGCTGCAGGCTCACCCCGAGCATGTTCATCGAGGCGTCCAGCGCCCCCACGGCCAGCCCGAACGCCGCCAGCGCCACCCCCAGCTCGACCATCCGCTCCCCCGCCCCGACCCCGAGCAGCGCCAGGAGCACGACGGGCTGGGACCAGCGCAGCACCCGGCTCGGCGGTATTCGCCTCACCAGCCGCTCGGTCGTGACACTGCCGACACCGGCGAGGACCGGCACGGCGGCGAGGAAGGCGGGCAGCAGCGCGTCGGAGACGCCGTACCGGTCCTGAATGGCCGGAATCCGGGTCACCAGCAGGGCAAACGCAACACCCTGAGCGAAGAAGCTCAACGCCAACGAGGCCCTGCCGCGCCGCAGCACATCAGTCATGGCGGCGAGCGTAGGGCCCCGGTGTACTGGTGGGTAGATCCAGCCAAAGATGAATTTCCCTCAGCTTCACTTGGCGGTGGCGAGGCTGTCGGCACCGAGATCCGACTCAAACGATGCGAAACCGGCCTCGACGGGCCGACCGACCACCGCCGTCTCCTCCCCCCTCGCCTCCGCGATGACCATCGCGGCCATCGGACCGGCGCCCAGCGCACCACCGACCAGGAAGCCCACACTCATGGCGACGACCATGATCACATTGCCGACCCACACCATGGTGTCCACCGGCAGGGTGTACGCCCCCACGATCCGCACCACGCACTCCGCGAGCAGTACGACACCCCACACCAGCGAGAACACCCGCTCGGCCCGCCGGAACCGCGCCGAACCGGCGTGCAGCCGAGCCCAGGCGGCCTCCCGGCCGGAGTCCCCCTTCACCACCCAGGGCTTCATGCCGGCGGTCATCATCGGCTTGCCGAGCACGACGGACACGATGATCCCGATCCCGATCGTGCTGCTGACCGCGCTGTCCTTGGCGATCATCAGTCGCGGGTCCCCGGCCACAAAGCTGAGCAGCAGCGACACGACGTTCACGAAGAGAATGAGCGCGGCGAACCCATTGACCTCGCGCGCCTTCCACACACCCCACCCCGTACGCACCGCCGGCACGACACTGCTCAGGCCGAGCGCCACCAGGGTGCTCATCCCGAAGCCGTTCTTGAGCAGGTAGTACGCCCCGATGGGTACCGCGACATCGATGATCAGCGGCGCGAAGTTCCGCAGCACGCTACGGCTGTTGGTGCCACTGCCCTTGGAGTTCCCCGTGTTCGTCGTCATGCCATCAGCTTCGCGGCCGGCGCCGGGTCACCGGTAGGAACGATCGTCCATCCCTCGGCATGACAAATGTCAGCCCCGGACCCTCAACTCGCATCACACGAGCAGATCAGTCAACTCGCCCATGTCAGCGAAGAGTTGATTGGCCCCGGCAAGCCTCGCGGCAGGGGTCATGGCGGTGAAGCCGTACACATCCATCCCGGCGGCGACAGCCGCCTGCACCCCCAGCGGACTGTCCTCGACCACGACACACCGCTCCGGAGCGACCCCCATCCGCTCCGCGGCATGGAGAAACAGATCCGGCGCCGGCTTCCCCCGTCCCACATCCTGCGAGCTGAAGACCCGCGAGTCGTCGAACCACCTGTCCAGCCCCGTCGTCCGATGCCCCACCCGAATCCGCTCATGGCTCCCGGACGACGCCACGCAGAACGGCACCCCGTCCGCGGCAAGCTTCTCCAGCACATCCCCCGCACCGGCCACGGCCTTCAACTCCCGCTCGAACGCGGCGAACACCCGCCCGTGGAAGACATCATCGAAGTCCTCCGGCAGCCGCCGCCCCGTCCGCTCCAGCACCAGATCATGAATCCGGTGCATCGCCGACCCCATGTAGTCCCGAATGGAATCCTCGTACGACGTCGGATGCCCCAGCTCGGTGAGGTACGCGGCGAGCAGCCGGTTGGAAATGGGCTCGCTGTCGACGAGTACGCCGTCGTTGTCGAAGATCACCAGTTCATAGCGCATACGCCCGAGCTTAAACGCAAAAAGGCCCACGCCAAATGGCGTGGGCCTTTTCCAAAAATTGTTCGGCGGTGTCCTACTCTCCCACAGGGTCCCCCCTGCAGTACCATCGGCGCTGTAAGGCTTAGCTTCCGGGTTCGGAATGTAACCGGGCGTTTCCCTCACGCTATGACCACCGAAACACTATGAAACTGTGACCGAAAAACGGTCATTGTCTCAGAACCAACACAGTGGACGCGAGCCTCTATGGACAAGCCCTCGGCCTATTAGTACCGGTCACCTCCACACATTACTGTGCTTCCAGATCCGG